>CAIWEX010001156.1 GCA_903911795.1 uncultured Schlesneria sp. | reverse complement strand
CCCCGCATTAAGCAGGTTTGCGACGATACATCAGGTCACTCCTTGCGACGTACTTCACGCCGGAGGTCACGATGCTCCCTTCATGAATGATCGGGTGCTGAAATAACAATCCCATGCCAGTCTCGGGCTGAATTGCAACCTCTGGATTCGTAAAGAACGTCGTAGCCCCACCTTTAAATCCGTCGTTGAGATAGACGAGGAACGAATAGAAACTCTGTTCATTGTCATTTCGAACAAACGGACCATCAGCATGCGGCGCAAAACGCATGCCGGGCTTATAGCGGTAGCAACGAAACATCTCATTGGCACCGACCAGCGTCATGCCATGTATCTCGGCAGGAGCCTGTGACCGAATGCGATCAAAAAGCATGTCAGCCAGCGGCCGATCTTCGAAGATAACCCGCTCATTGTTTCGGATGTCACGGCTGATAACGGGCCCGGATGCCGTGTTGATTGTGGCAACGCGCGGTTTCAGGGACTCAATCCGCTGAATGAGGTCTAAGCATTCTGCTCGTGAAAGCAGATCGCGAATGGTCAGGATGTATGGCTTGGTTGAGTCGACGTCATCCATTCTTGAGGCTTCCTTCCGACGGTTGCGTTACGATCACCGTTTATGGGATTGGCTGACTCCAGCATCAATTGTTGCCACTCCACGTCAGTATTGCCACTTTATACGCCTCGAAGTACGTTGTCATGGACATATTCACTGGGTGGCCCAGCTTGCTTCAAGCAGGGTGCGCAGCACAAGAAACCTCAAGCCGAGTGTCCATACAGTAGTCGCGTCGAACTTTGTTCGACGTCGGCCTGAAGTTTCTTGGACCTACGGGCCCGGCTTGAAGCAAGCCGGGCCACGCGGGAAAATGGTCACTCCGGTTTAATAACATTTTGAATCGGGAGGCCGTCACCAAAATGCGACGTCGAATCTTTGATGAACCTGGACATGCACACTTTCTCACGTTTTCGTGTGCGGCCCGTCGGCAACTTCTGAATCAAGATCGATGCAAGCGAATCGTGCTTCATCATCTCGAATCTGTACGAGCCGAGTATGAAGGTATCTGTTTTGGGTTCGTACTGATGCCTGAACACGTTCACGCCCTGGTCCGGTTCAAAGAACCCGGCCAGTTAAATCTGTTCAAACAGGAATGGAAGCGGCGGTCGAGCGTTGGCTTGTTAAATTACTTCAGGGAATCTGGAAATCCAATCGTCGAACACCTGACTCGCGACGATGGCACTCACCGCATCTGGACTCCCAAACAGTATGACTTCAACGTATTTACGCATGAGAAGGCATGGGAGAAACTGCAGTATATGCACGAAAATCCAGTGAAACGCGGATTGATAACAAACGCGGAGGACTGGGCCTTCAGTAGCGCTCGCTGGTATTCAAATCGAAGGTCAGTTGGAGTCACTTTGACGCACCTCGACGAGTAAAAGTCGACCTGGTGATACTCATTAGCAATTGCGAGGGGTGGCCCAGCTTGCTTCAAGCTGGGTGCGTAGCACAAGAAACCTCAAGCCGAGCTTCCATACAGTAGTCACGTTGAACTTTGTCCGACGTCGGTCTGAAGTTTCTTGGACCTTCGGTCCCCGGCTTGAAGCAAGCCGGGCCACCCTGAAAACAATCACGGTAACCTCTGTCGTGCGCGAAATTCGCCCAGCGAGTGTCGGCTGTGATCCAAAGCTTGATCGACCGTCACCGCAGGGTGACCCAGCTTGCTTCAAGCTGGCGGCGCAGCACAAAAGAAACCTCAAGCCGAGCGTCGAGTCAGTAGTCGCGTTGAGGTTTGTCCGACGTCGTCCTGAAGTTTCTTGGACCTTCGGTCCCCGGCTTGAAGCAAGCCGGGCCACCCCGCGACAATAGAAGGGCCTCCTGCAGAAGAGCTTCACGGGTCGGCATTGGTATTAACTCCCATCGTGTAGGTGATCTGAGCAACTCGACGTATACCACTTTCGCAGGGTGGCCCAGCTTGCTTCAAGCTGGGTGCGAAGCACAAGAAATTTCAAACCAAGCGTCGGTACAGAAGTCACGTTGAACTTTGTCCGACGTCGGCCTGAAGTTTCTTGGACCTCCGGCCCCCGGCTTGAAGCAAGCCGGGCCACCCTGTTAGAGAAAGTCCACAAAAAAAGGACGGGCATTTCTGCCCGTCCTTTTCGAACTTAGTCATATGGTCAGTCGTTGTCTTTGTTGCTGAGTCCGGGTTCGTTCAGCAAGTTGGCTCGAGCGGCCAGGATGCGATCACGTTCGGCGTAGATTTCGGCCAGGGCTTCTGGCTTGATCTTCACTTCAGACTGACGATGCAGGCTGAAACCCGTTCCCGCTGGAATCAGGTGACCGAGGATGACGTTTTCCTTCAGGCCGACCAGGTTGTCGATCTTGCCGGCGATCGCGGCTTCGGTCAACACCTTTGTCGTTTCCTGGAAGCTGGCTGCCGAGATAAAGCTTTCGCTCTGAACAGCTGCCTTCGTGATCCCCAGCAACTGAGTGCTTGCTGTCGCTGGTCGAGCCTTGGCCGTCTTGATCGGCTTGCCACCTGAAGCTTCGATTTCGCGGTTCACTTGCTCCACCGTCGTGGCAACCACAACGTCGTTTTCGTGGAATTCGGAATCACCCGGTTCGACGATCCGGACGCTGTCCTGCAATTGACGATTGATGCGACGGAATTCAAACCGGTCGATCAGCACGCCTGGCAACAAGGTTGTGTCACCGACGTCTTCGACCTTCACCTTACGCAGCATCTGAGAAACGACGATTTCAATGTGCTTATCGTCGATCACCACGCGCTGCGATCGGTACACGGTCTGGATTTCGTGCAACAGATATTGTTCTACGGCTTCTTCCCCGCTGACACGAAGAATGTCGTGCGGAACGAGCGGACCGCGAACAAGGGCGTCACCAGCTCGCACCTGTTCCTTGGCGTGAGCCAACAGTTGCTTACCGTGAGGAATGATGTGCTCGACTTCGGTCCCGTCGGTACCGCGAACGATGATGACTCGCTTGCCTCGCTTACGCTCGGCAACCAGTTCCACTTCCCCATCGATTTCCGCGATAACGGCAGGTTCTTTTGGCTTACGGGCTTCGAACAGTTCGGTGACTCGTGGCAGACCGCCGGTGATGTCCTGCGTCCCTGTCGATTCACGTGGGTTCTTGGCCAGCACCGAGCCTGCGGTGATGACCTGGCCTTCCGAGACTTCGATACTTGCACGTTCAGGCAGGTAGTAGAAGTCCAGGATCTTGCCGGTCGTATCTTCCAGGATGACCTGCGGATGCAGATCGCCCTTATGTTCGATAACCGTTCGTCGCATGTTGCCGTTCGGGTCCATTTCGGAACGAACGGACTGACCTTCGACGAGGTCTTCGAACCGGACGCGACCACCGACTTCGCAAAGGATCGGCACTGAGTGAGGGTCCCACGTACAGATGACCTGTCCCGCTTCGACCAGATCGTTTTCGGCAACGGCCAGCACAGCACCGTTCGGGATCGTGTACTTTTCGAGTTCACGTTCCTTGTTGTCGAGGATGGTGACTTCGCCGTTACGGCCCAGCACCACGCCCCAACCTTCGGAGTTCACGACGCTGCGGATCCGTGCGAACTTCACACGTCCAGCGCGGCGAGCCTTGATTTCGTTTTCTTCGACGTCGCGGGATGCCGCACCACCGATATGGAACGTACGCATCGTCAACTGAGTACCGGGTTCCCCGATGCTCTGTGCGGCGATGATCCCTGCTGCCAGACCTTCTTCCACCAGTGCACCGGTGGACAAGTCCATTCCGTAACACAGGCGGCAGATCCCCAAGTCGGCTTCGCACGTCATCGGGCTGCGGACCTGGATCTTCTCCAGTCCCATCGCTTCGATCTTGCGAGCCGTTTCAACAGTGATCATCTCGTTTTCACGAACGATGATTTCGTCGGTGATCGGATTCACAATGTTCGAACGACTGACGCGACCGCGGATGGCGTCGGCCAGGCTGACTTCAACCTTTTCACCACGATAGACAACCCCTCGGGTGATCCCCTTGGTGGTCTTGCAGTCGTGGGTCGTGATGACGTTGTTCTGACAGATGTCCGCCAGCTTACGGGTCAGGTAACCCGAGTCTGCGGTCTTCAGTGCGGTATCGGCCAGTCCCTTACGGGCACCGTGTGTCGAACTGAAGTATTCGAGGACCGTCAGACCTTCACGGAAGTTCGCCTTAATGGGGGTTTCGATGATTTCGCCGCTTGGCTTAGCCATCAAACCACGCATACCGGCCAACTGACGGATCTGTTCCTGACCACCGCGTGCCCCAGAGTCTGCCATCAGGAAGATCGGGTTCACATAGGCACCGCCGTCGCGGACGTCGTTCTTGAACGCTTCCATCATCTCGCCTCGAATTTCTTCGCTGGCGTGAGTCCAGATGTCCAGAACTTCGTTGTAACGTTCCTGAGCGGTGATGATCCCCTTTTCATACAGCTTCTGTCGCTTCAGCACGTTGGCTTCTGCGTCGGCCAGCACCTTTTCCTTGTTGCTCGGCGTCTTCAGGTCGCTGGTTGCGAATGACAGACCGCTGCGGGTGGACTCGCGGAAACCGCACTCTTTCATCTTGTCGAGCAGACGAATCGTGTGACGTCGTCCAAGTTCCAGGTAGCAGTCCGAGATCACGTTCGCCAGGTCGCGGTTCTTCATCGACTGGTTGTAGAACGCCATCTTGTCTGGCAGGAAGTCGTTGAACATGACACGGCCAACGCTGGTTTCGATCAGGCCACCTGACGAGAAACCTTCCGCACCATCCCCCTTGACGCGTTTGCCCTTCGGCAGGCGGACATGGACGGTAGCGTGCAGTGCAACCTTCCCTTGCAGGAACGCGGTATGCACTTCCTGCAGGCAAGAGAACTTCATGCCGTGGCCGACCAGGCCAGGCTTCTTCAATGTGACGTAGTAGCAACCCATCACGATATCCTGTGACGGACTGATGATCGGCGCACCGTTGGATGGACTGAAGATGTTGTTCGTCGACATCATCAGCGTGGTCGCTTCGACCTGAGCTTCGATCGACAGCGGCAGGTGAACTGCCATCTGGTCGCCGTCGAAGTCGGCATTGAAGCCCTTGCAGACCAGCGGATGCAGGCGGATGGCGTTCCCTTCCACCAGGGTCGGCTCGAATGCCTGAATACCCATTCGGTGAAGCGTCGGAGCTCGGTTCAGCAGCACCGGATGGTTACGGATGACTTCTTCGAGAATATCCCACACTTCTTCGTCACGACGTTCCAGCATTCGCTTGGCGCTCTTGATGGTGTCGGCATGACCGAGTTCCTTCAGGCGGCGGATGATGAATGGCTGGTAAAGTTCCAGAGCAATCTTCTTGGGCAGACCGCACTGATGCAGTTCCAGCGTCGGACCGACGACGATCACGCTTCGTGCCGAATAGTCGACTCGCTTACCGAGCAGGTTTTCGCGGAAGCGACCTTGCTTCCCCTTGATCATGTCGGTCAGTGACTTGAGCGGACGGTTCGATGAACCGAGCACAGGTCGCTTGCAGCGATTGTTGTCGAACAAGGCGTCGACAGACTGCTGCAGCATTCGCTTTTCGTTGCGAACGATGACTTCCGGAGCGTTCAGATCGACCAGCTTCTTCAACCGGTTGTTTCGGTTGATGATTCGTCGATACAGATCGTTCAGGTCGCTGGTGGCGAAGTTGCCGGAATCGAGCAGAACCAGCGGTCGGAGATCTGGCGGAATGACGGGGATGCAGTCGAGAACCATCCACTCAGGACGGTTTTCGCTGTCACGCAGGGCTTCCGCGATCTTCAGACGCTTGATCAGTTCCTTCTTCTTCTGCTGGCTGGTGGTCTTACGAAGTTCAATGCGCAACTGATCGCAGAGCTGAATCAGATTCAGGCCGCAGAGCAGCTTCTTGACTGCGTCAGCACCCATTTCGATCGTGAAGGTCCCTTCCCCGTACTTGGAACGGGCCTGGCGGGCTTCTTCTTCGGTCAGCAATTGACCGCTTCGCAGCGGAGTGTCACCGGGATCGAGGACGATGTAGTCCTGGAAGTAAATGACCTTTTCCAGCGATGTCGTCTTGACGTTCAGCAAGGCACCCAGGCGGCTGGGCATTGTCTTGAAGAACCAGATGTGTACAACGGGAGCGGCCAGTTCGATGTGGCCCATTCGCTTGCGGCGAACGCGGCTGTGAGTGACCTTGACCCCGCAGCGGTCACAGATCATCCCTTTGTATTTCATCCCACGATATTTTCCGCAGGCGCATTCCCAGTCCTTTTCAGGGCCAAAAATACGTTCACAGAACAAGCCGTCTCGTTCCGGCCGATAGGTCCGGTAGTTGATCGTTTCGGGCTTCTTGACTTCACCAAACGACCAACTTCGAATGTCGTGCGGACTGGCCAGGCCAATCTTGATCGCGGAGTACTCGTTGACGCGGTCATATGAAGATTCGGCAACACTCACGTGATTTCCTCCCCCGCTGGATAAGGATCTGTCTGCTTTATTGATTCGTCGGGGCAACCGTAATCCGGTGCCAGTATTTCAATGATGTCTTAACCGGTCGTCTGAGCCCAACTGGGATCATCCCGATTGAACCCGCCCCACGCGACTGCGTGGGGTAGGGTATTTCAATCAGATGGATGTCTTTTCCAGTTGCATGTTCAGGCAGAGACCACGAATTTCGTTGTTCAAGACTTCGAAGCTGGCTGGCGTTCCCGCTTCCAGCGTGTTCTCACCCTTGACCATCGATTCGTAAATCTTCGTTCGGCCTTCGACGTCGTCGCTCTTCACCGTCAGCAATTCCTGGAGAATGAATGCGGCACCATAAGCTTCCAGTGCCCACACTTCCATTTCCCCGAATCGCTGACCACCGAATCGCGCCTTACCACCCAGTGGTTGTTGCGTGATCAGCGAGTAAGGTCCGGTGGCTCGTGCATGCACCTTATCTTCAACCAGGTGGTGCAGCTTGAGCATGTAGATGTAACCGACTGTCGTCTTCTGCTCAAACTTATCCCCGGTACGTCCGTCATACAACTGAGCCTTACCATCGTCCGGCAGTCCGGCGTCTCGCAGCAACTGCTTGACGACGTCTTCCGAAGGACTGTCGAAGACGGGGCTACGTACCTTAAAGCCAAGCTTCGCGGCAGCCCAGCCGAGGTGAGTCTCGAGAATCTGACCGACGTTCATACGGCTTGGAACGCCCAGCGGGTTCAGGATGATGTCCACAGGTGTTCCGTCGGCGAGGAACGGCATGTCCTCGATCGGCAGGACCTTGGAAATAACCCCCTTGTTCCCGTGGCGACCTGCCATCTTATCGCCGACCGAAATCTGACGCTTCGACGCGACGTAGACCTTAACCATCTGCAACACGCCGCTGGGGAGTTCGTCCCCACGTTTCATTGTATTGAGCTGGCGGTCACGCTGATCGATCGCTTCTTCAACCGAACCCCAGCCTTCTTTGAACGCACGACGGCAATCGGCCTTCTTTTGCGGGCTGCGGATGTCGAAGCCTTCCAGCTTTGAGCGGAAATCTTCGGCGTACATCGCCACAAACTTGTCATCAGTGATGCTGCGAAGTTCGCGGGCATCCGCATCGGTCACGCGACGATCCAGAACCTTCTCGAATTCCTTCAGGAACTCGCGGAACGCTTCTGCGATCTTTGCATTTCCAGTGTCTTCGGCCTTCTTCAATTCGGCTTCGAACTTCTTGCGATCCGTTTCCGACAGACTCATCCGTCGCGAGAACTTCTCGGTATGAATGACGATCCCTTCAGTACCGCTGGGGACTTCCAGAGATTCGTTCTTCACATCTTCACCGGCCCGGCCGAAGATCGCGTGCAACAGTTTTTCTTCGGGGGTCAGTTCCGTCTTCGCCTTTGGAGAGACCTTACCGACGAGAATGTCGCCCGGTTCAACGCGAGTTCCGATCTGAACAACCCCGCCTTCGTCGAGGTTCCGCAGAGCTTTTTCGCTGACGTTCGGGATATCGCGGGTGAATTCTTCGCGACCCAGCTTCGTTTCGCGGACTTCCACGTCGAATTCGTCGATGTGAATTGACGTGTAGACGTCTTCCTTCACAAGGCGTTCGGAGAGGATGATCGCATCTTCGAAGTTGAACCCTTCGAACGACATGAACGCCACCAGCACGTTTCGCCCCAGGGCCAGTTCCCCGGCGGACGTCGCTGCACTGTCGACGAGGATCTCACCTTTCTTGACCCGCTGTCCAACCTTGACGATTGGAGTCTGGTTCAAGCAGGTTCGTTCATTCAGTCCCGTGTACTTACGGAGTTCAGTTCGCTTGCCATCGAGTTCGATACAGGTCGAATCGACGTAGGTGATCTTGCCGCTCTTTTCGGCTCGCAACACCATCCCCGAGCTTTCCGCCACGGCTTGTTCCAAGCCCGTGCCGACCAGTGGAGATTCGGCGATTAACAGGGGAACCCCCTGTCGTTGCATGTTCGAACCCATCAGGGCACGGTTTGCATCGTCGTGTTCAAGGAATGGAATCAAACCGGCCGACACACCGACCATCTGGCAGGAGCCAACGTCGATATAGCCTACTTCGTCGGATGGCATCCACACCACATCGTTATGGAATCGAGCCATCACGCGATCTTCGGAGATGTACGCATCTTTGACCGGGGTATCTGCCGGTGCGATGAAGACTCGCGACTCCTGGTCAGCTCGCAGCCACTCGACGTCGTCCAGCACTTTGCGGTTCTTCACCACGCGGTACGGAGTAATCAGGAAGCCATAGTCGTCGACCTTGGAGAAAATACTGAGGCTCGAAATCAAACCGATGTTCGTACCTTCAGGCGTTTCAATCGGGCAGATACGACCATAGTGCGAGATGTGAACGTCGCGCACTTCGAAGCCTGCTCGCTTCCGGTTCAAACCACCGGGACCGAGAGCACTCAATCGGCGTTCGTGAGTCAGCGTGGCCAGAGGGTTCGTCTGGTCGACGACCTGTGACAGTTCGCCTCGACCGAAGAAGTACTCGATCGCAGCCGAAACACTCTTGGGATTCACGAGTGTCCGTGGAGTCATTTCCTCCACGTCCTTCAGGCTCATTCGTTCCTGAACGGTTCGTCGCAACTTCAGGAAGCCCTTACGGATTTCTTCGGAAGCGAGTTCGTCGATCGTTCGCAGCCGGCGATTACCGAGGTTATCGATGTCGTCGACGTGGGCGCTGTTATCACCGATTCGCAACTTAATGACGTAGCGGATCGCGTTCACAACGTCTTCGGCCTTCAGCGTCATTTCGCTGTCGGGAATCGTCTGGTCGAACTTACGATTGATACGGAATCGTCCGACGCGTCCCAGGCGATATCGGTTGACGTCGTAGAATTTTTCCTTGAACAGCTCGACAGCCTTTTCAAGCTGCGGTGGATTTCCCGGCCGCAGCCGCTGGTAAATCCGCAGCAGTGCATCTTCGTGAGTGCTCGTGGGATCTTCGAGAATGCTCGACAGCGCCAACAGATCGTCGGCCTTTTCGATGACTTCTACCGACTTGAGCAATGACGTACGGATCTCAGCAACCGACGCCTCGGTGAGCTTGTCACCCAATTCAGCGATGATTTCGCCAACACGTTCGTGACCTGCGGGATAGACAATGTCTTCAGCGGCATGCTTGCCAACGAGAACTTCGTCTCCCTTGCCAATCTTGACCGCTTTGGTTTCGTAGAACAGCTTGACCAGTGCGTTGCTTGTACCATAGCTGGGGTCCATTGCCCGCAGGAACGTCATCGCGGAGAATTTGCCGCTCTGATCGATGCGAACACCCAGCGTTTCTCGTTTGCTGATGACGATTTCAATCCAGCTTCCGCGCTCGGGAATCACGCGACACGAAAACTGCTTACGTTCGCCAGGCTCGGCACCTTGCACGAAATCGACACCGGGTGATCGATGCAACTGGCTGACGACAACACGTTCAGCACCGTTGATGATGAACTCGCCGCCGCCGATCATGATCGGCATGTCACCGAGGTATACTTCTTCCTCGATGGCCTGCTCTTTTTGCAGTCGCAGCCAGATCCGGAAAGGACGACCGTAGGTCAATCGCAGTTGACGGCATTCCAGCGACGTATATCGTGGCTTGCCCAACTCGTACTTGACGTACTCCAGCCGATATCTATGATCGTAACTCTCGATCGGGAACACTTCACGCAGGATGGCTTCGAGTCCCGCGTCTTTACGCTCACGGGGATCCTCTTCCAGCTGCAGAAACCGAATATAAGAATTGACTTGGATCTCAGTGAGATCAGAGATCGGGAACTGTGACTGCAGCGACCCAAACGACCGGACTTCAGTCGTTTCGATGATACGGGTGGCCGGTATTGCCATTAGGTTGCTTCCTAAATCCCAAATTGATTCGTCGAACTCAGTTTAGATCTTGCGAGAACACGCCGCTCGCCGCCGGTTGCTGAAACAGTCGTCTCAACGAACCAGGCGCGTCGCTGGTGTTTGGCGGGCGTGCCGGAAATGAATACGAGCCCGCTTTAAGAAGAATTGCGAACTTCTGACGTGAGCGCGCCACCGTGCGCACCGATACCCACTGTCGCTGCCGATTGGCAGCGCAGGGTTCGCCTGGAAAATTTCGCACACGACTGTCAAAGCGTGACCTCTGAACCCGCCTCTTGACATCCGTAATGTCCAGATCAGTGACGGTGCCCCGGAACCTGCGCGGGGTACGAAAAGTCGTACCAGCGCCCTGTGTCGCCACAACCCGCATGCGGATTGTGCCGAACAATCATTCCCAGCACAAGGGTCAACCCAATTTGTGCCGGGGTCGTCAGGCGCGTCAGATTATCCCCTCTGCCGCGCCACGACCAGCGTCACTGCCCAGACTTCTCACTCTTCGTCGGCTTCCTGCGGAACGTTCGAGTAGAACGCCCGCTGGCTGCATCCTTGACCGGCTGATTACTTGACTTCGCAAGTTCCGCCAGCCTGCTCGACTTCGGCCTTCAACTTGGCCGCGTCTTCCTTGGAAACACCGGTCTTCAGCGGCTTGGGCACGCCTTCGACCAGGTCCTTGGCTTCCTTCAGGCCCAAGCCTGTGCAACCGCGAACAACCTTGATCACGCCGATCTTGTTCTCGCCGAAACCGGTGAGGATCACGTCGAACTCGGTCTTCTCTTCAACGACAGCAGCGGCGGCACCGCCACCGGCAGCTGGAGCCATCATTACTGCACCACCCGCGGCTTCGATTCCGTGAACTTCCTTCAGGTAATCTGCCAGCGACTTGGCTTGCAGCAGGGTCAACCCAACAATTTGATCGCCCAGCACTTTAATCGCCGCATCAAACTCGCTCATCGAACTCATCCTTTCAAACAAACACTCTGGGTCAAGACGCTACAACAAGTCGACGTCAGTTTGGTCAGAATTTGGTGTCGACAACACACCCGTTCGGCGTTCAGGACGCCTTGTCCGCAATAGCCTTCACTTGTCCAGCGATCTTGCCTCCAGCCGACGTAATCGCCCCCACCAGCCTGCCCCCTGGACTCTTGATCAAACCCGCAATCTGGCTGAGCAGTTCTGCGCGTCCGGGGCTCTTACTCAACGATTCGACATCCGCCGGACGCAGCGGTGTTGCACCGATTGCGCCTCCACGAATTTCAATCGTTTTAATCTTTTCACACCATTCGGTCAGTTCCTTGGAGAGTGCCACAATGTCTTCGCCACCGAAGACGAGAGTGCAAGCACCCGCCAAGACAGCGGCCGCACCGGTCAGGCCGATTTCACTCAGCGCCCGGCGAGCTACCGCGTTCTTGACACCCAACAGGGTGATCTGCTTCTTACGCAGCGTGTTTCGCATTTTGTTCGCTGCAACAGCATCCAACTTGGAAGCATCCAAAACGAGTACTTCCCGGCATTCGCCGAGGGCACCCTGAATGCTGTTGATCATCATTCGCTTGACTACTTTACTCATCGACTCGCTCCACGCTGGTTAGGCCGGCCGGCCTGTACCAGGTTGATTGTTTCAGTCCGCGATCACTGTCTTCTATGAACATTGTCTTCTATGACCACTGTTCACTATGTTGTCTTTGCTTGCTTCCGGTACGACGAGCGCCGCTCGGGGCTGCCCCGGCTGCTGTTCGCAATCCAGAATCGTATCCACGAAAATCAACCGGCAATCGAGACCCCGGGAGTCATCGTTGCTGAAAGGCTGATATTTCGGACGTACTGGCCTTTGGAAGACGCTGGTTTGATCGATCGCAGGTACTTCAGGAGAGCGTCAACGTTTTCGCTCAACTGAGTTTCTGTGAAAGATAACTTTCCTACGACGCAGTGAACATTACCGCCGGAATCACAGCGGAACTCGACCTTACCGGCCTTGTATTCCTTCACGGCACTCGCGACATCGGTTGTCACCGTTCCTGCTCGTGGCGATGGCATCAGGCCACGAGGACCAAGCACCTTACCGAGAGGACCGACAACACCCATCATGTCTGGAGATGCGATAGCAACATCGAAGTCCAGCCAGCCCGCCTTTATTTTTTCTGCGAGCTCTTTGCCGCCGGCAACGTCAGCACCAGCAGCATTCGCAGCCGCCAGAGCGTCACCCTGGGCAAACACGATGACTCGCTTGGATCGTCCGATACCGTTCGGAAGGACGATCGACCCTCGCACAATCTGATCTGCCTGACGGGGATCGATCCCCAACCGGACAGCGACTGTGACTGACTGATCGAAACGACATCGCTTCACACCCGCTGGAAGCTTCTCTTCAAGAGACTTCAGCAGAGTTACCGCAGCACCGATTTCCATTGAACCAACATCGGCAATCTGTTCACGCAGAATCCGAATACGCTTTGAACAACGTGACATGGAACACCCAGAACTTAAAAAGATTACCGAATTCTCAGTCCAAAACTTCGATGCCCATGCTGCGTGCTGTACCCCGGATCATCAGGGCTGCATGTGCATGATCGCGAGCGTTCAAATCTTCGAACTTCGTTTTAACGATATCCAAAATCTGAGCAGCAGTCACACTGCCGACGCGATCTGTCTTCGCATTCACTGCACCCTTGGCAACTCCCGCCGCCTGCTTTAGCAGAACGGAAGCTGGAGGGCTTTTCAACTCAAATGTGAACGACCGGTCTTCGAAGACCGTTACCACCACGGGAACGATCATGCCGTTCAGATCACGAGTCTTCTCGTTGAACTGCATCACGAACTGACCGAGGTTAATACCGTGAGGGCCCAGTGCGGTACCGACTGGAGGTGCAGGCGTCGCCTTACCCCCTGGGATCTGTACCTTGACCTGAGCCTTGATTTTTGCCTGTTTCTTAGCCACCACCCATCTCCTCTTTCATGGAACCAGTCTCAGGTTCGCTCGACCTGCCACGATTCCAGATCCACAGGCGTCGGCCTGCCGAAAATCTCAATCAGAACGGTGATCTTACCGCTGTGCTCGTCCACACCCTCGATCTGACCGTCAAACCCTTCGAATGCACCGTCCTTGATTTTCACACCATCACCGACATTGAATTCGATTTTAACTCGCGCTGGCTCTGCCGGTGTCGTGACCGCTGCGCCGAGCATTCGTTCGATTTCCTGCGGTTGCATTGGAATCGGTTGCCCCGCCGAACCGGTGAAGTCACCGACACCGTTCGTTGTCCGCACCAGATACCAAGTGTCGTCATTCAAGACCATCTGCACCATCAGATAGCCAGGATACAACTTTTGTTCAATCACCCGGCGCTTACCGGATTTGTTATCTACAATTTTTTCCACGGGAATCATGATTTCCCCGAAGAATTCGCCCAGATCCTCCTGCCCGATCCTGCGCTTCAGCGAATCGCGAATCGTCCGCTCACGATTGCTTTGCACCTTCAGCACATACCATTGCATCTGCTGCTCAGCACCTTCCGTCATGGCCACTAAACCCCCCGGGCCCGTCCGCCAAACGCAGATCCATGGACGCTACCGTAACCACTGCTACTTTCCACCATCGCCCACAATGGGCTGGCGCCACCTTAAAACTGCAGGACATGCACGAACCTGAGCACCGAATGCCAGACGATGTCGTAACAAAACAAAACCAGGCTCAGCATCCCCATTGTGAATAAAACAACGGCGGTTGATCGCTGCAGTTGCGGCCAGCTTGGCCACGACACCTTCGCCATCTCATGCTGAACTTCTATCAAAAACTCCGCAAACTGCGGTAGATTCACCACGCGAAACATCGCCCACAGACCAGCGACTCCGACAATTGCAGTCACTGTGTTGCGGACGACTGAATCGGCCTCTGCGAGCAGCGACTGATTCATCGACCAACACAACAAGCAAACCGCCAGAGCACCCGCTCCGCCGACAAGCTGCCGTGCCAACCGTCCCTGGTTCTTCTTGTAAAGTGTGACGCTGGAGAGCGTCGTCCACAAGGTATCCGTTTTCGCTTGATTCACCGTTGAAACCCCAGTTGTCGCAGAACTCACGGTCTCGAGACGCCACGAGCCACCGAAGACTCACCAAAAAACACGGGCGGAGGGAGTCGAACCCCCAACCCCTGGATTTGGAATCCAGTGCTCTGCCAATTGAGCTACGCCCGTCCGTATCACTTCGCCGTGCGAAGCCCGAGCCGCTCGACCCGCTTACTTCTTACGCGACTCCTTGTGAGAAGTATGCTTACGCAACTTCTTGTTGTACTTCTTCAGTTCCAGCCGTTCGGTACCACGCGTTTCTTTAATGACGCGATAATTCCGAAGTCCAGTTTCCGTGCATTCCAGCCAGACAAACTCGCGTGCCATGAAACCACCTCAAAATCTCAGCCAATTACCAACCAGCAACGCTAGTCGCGAGAATCAGCGAACCCGACACCTTGAAGGCGTCGGGTTCGCCCTGTTTCGTCGCGGAACGCAAGACTACTCGAGAATCTTCACAACAACGCCGGAACCGACGGTCTTACCACCTTCGCGGATTGCGAAGCGAACGTTTTCCTGCATTGCAATCGGCTTGCCGAGCGTAATGGACAGCTTGACGCTATCGCCAGGCATACACATTTCAGCTCCGTCAAGCAGATTTGCCTCACCAGTGACGTCGGTTGTTCTGAAGTAGAACTGAGGACGATATCCACTGAAGAATGGCGTATGGCGTCCACCTTCTTCTTTACTCAGGATATAGACCTGAGCTTCGAATTTGGTGTGCGGCGTGATTGACCCTGGCTTTGCCAGAACCTGACCGCGCTGAACATCTTCCTTCTTGAGACCACGCAGTAGAACACCGACGTTGTCGCCAGCCATTCCCTGATCAAGGGTCTTGTTGAACATTTCAACCCCGGTGCAGACTGATTCCATTGGATCAGCCAGTCCGAGCAATTGAACCTTGTCGCCAACCTTGAGCACACCTTGTTCGATACGGCCGGTAACAACGGTACCACGACCTTCGATCGAGAACACGTCTTCAATTGCCATCAACATTGGCTTGTCGGTTTCGCGGGCTGGTTCTGGGATATCCCGATCCAGTGCGTCCATCAGGTGGCCAATGCATTCGTTGAACTTGGGATCGGCAGGGTTATCCAAAGCACCCTTGGCGTTGCCGCGAACAATGGCAATGTCATCGCCTGGGAATTCGTACTTGTTCAACAAGTCGCGAATTTCCATTTCGACGAGTTCGAGCAACTCTTCGTCGTCAACCAGGTCGCACTTATTGAGGAAGCACACCAGAGCGGGAACGTTCACCTGCTTGGCCAGCAGGATGTGTTCGCGAGTCTGGGGCATTGGGCCGTCAGCAGCCGAGACCACAAGGATCGCGCCGTCCATCTGAGCGGCACCGGTGATCATGTTCTTGATATAATCTGCGTGACCAGGGCAGTCGATGTGAGCGTAGTGGCGAGTCGCGGTTTCGTATTCAACGTGGCTCACCGCAATGGTGACCGTCTTGGTTTCGTCGCGAACTGTTCCACCCTTCGCAATATCAGCATAGCTCTTGAACTTTGCCAGACCTTTGGCAGTCTGAACTGCAAGAATGGCCGCCGTTGTGGTCGTCTTACCATGGTCGATGTGGCCAATCGTCCCAACGTTTACGTGCGGCTTGGTGCGCTGAAAAACTTCCTTCGCCATTTGATCCCTAACCTCGCTTCTCTTGTCTAGAAACCCACCAACCCAATGATACGACTTCGCAAACAACAAGTCGGGAACACCCCGACCCCGACGCAACAAAAGAACTGAGACCGCAAGAGCTGCTGAAGGGATTTGAACCCTTGACCTCGTCCTTACCAAGGACGCACTCTACCAACTGAGCTACAGCAGCAGGGCAGCCGATGGAAGTCGCGAACCCCAAAGAATGAGCGCTGTCACGTCGATTGTCAACCCTACAGCACACCGTAGTGGCAACAATCCCAGCGACCCGCACATTTGCGGTTCAGTCCGCGTCTGTTTCAACCTCGTATCAGTCGCCAGGATTACCCAGCCTCTCCGGGTAATCACCCCTACACCGAACTTCGCCTGACTTGCCAGGGCTATTCTACTTCTCGATCTGCGATGCATCAGCCATCGCACGAACGCGTCGTTGAATTAAACTCTTGCAAGGCAAGAGCGGGTGATGGGAATCGAACCCACACCACCAGCTTGGAAGGCTGGAGCTCTACCATTGAGCTACACCCGCTGGTTGCTGTCAGCATTCGCTGTCAGCTATCAGCAAAAAAAACGCTATTGGCGGGAACAGGATTCGAACCTGTGAAGGCATTGCCACCAGATTTACAGTCTGGCCCCTTTGGCCACTCGGGTATCCCGCCCAATATTCCCCAGGGTGGCGAGCCAACCGCACCCAAATTCCATCGTAAACATCGACATGATCAGAGCTAGCGGTGGGAATCGAACCCACAACCACCGGTTTACAAAACCGGGACTCTACCGTTGAGCTACGCTAGCGAATTCTCGTCACAACTGCAATCGAGCAATATAACAGCGGCCGCGTTGTTCGCAAGAGTGGCGCTGGTGTCCGTGTTTTTCCGAGGATTCGACAAAAGTTCACATTGCTGATGGGCCATGAAGATGGAGTCTTTCGGTTCTGCGAATGCGAAGTAACGTGAAATGCAGTAGTGCTTTGCAGTGTCGGAGTCCATGGTTTTTCTGCGACGGAAAAGCCTGGCTTCGTGCGATAGCTCTTCGCTGTGTCCAGCCTTCTGACACGATTGGAAATTGTCGGGTTCATTGAATTTTCCGGGCAAGCCGTATGAGCGTTGCGACCGGTTCAGTTTTCGCCATCGGACGAACAGGCAAAAGATTGATTCAGCGGCGAAGTTTGCCGGTTCAACCGATCAAGTCCCAGCGGACTGAATCCGATATCAGTCGTGAATCGTGGAAGAAGCTGAAGGATTGAAAGATGTTGCGTTCCGCCTGTTTCGCCGCTGGACTGTTTGTTGGCCTTTGGGGCCTGGCGTTTCTGGCCATTGATAAGCTCGTGATGTTCCAGCCGGAAGAGCGGGATCCAGGCATCCGCGGGATGCTGGCAAAACAAGTCGTCAATAAAGAAACCCGGCCTGTGATTGACCCCCCAGACTGGGCGGCGTTTACGCTGCTGTCACTTGGGTCAGTCACGATGCTTTACTCCGTGGCGCTGCCAAAGCATTCATAAAGATCCGACGCCTTGAATTCGCCGGCTGGTTCGTGCGTGGCGGGATTTAAAGCCAACGCCTGAATAACATTATGGCTCATTCGCCATTACGATTGGCAGTGCTGGTCAGACGGTTTCTAGGATATTCAGGCAATTTCGAGATCGTCCGCGTTCAGACATGCCATGACATGGTAGAGCATCTGTGCTTCGCAGCGACTTACATAATCGCCAGGCATTGCCGAAACGGTCGCTGAATCCCATTCAACGATGAATTTCTGGGCCGGAGCCTTGCCCGAAATCTCCATCACGCTGCCGGTCCAACCGCCGAATGAGACGTCAGGAAAATCTGGCGACATGACACCAGATTTGACGCGAATCTTTGCGCCTTCGTCCAGCCCTCCAGTGGCTTTCTTCTTCGCCATTGATCCGATTCCTCATGAGTCGACATCGTGAAGTGAATCCCACCGAAGCCAGCGAATTTCCGTAGGTGAGTGTCGTCAATATCCACCCAGATTGCCCGGAAATCAAGCGCCACGACAGAACTCGTGTCCTGAATTGCGTTTTTGATTTGGAGACCCGGCCAACTTCGGCGGCGGCTGAATTCGCTCTGGAATGCGTGAAATCGATGTCGAGAGATCGTTTGTGGATTAAGCCACAAACGTCGTAAATGGCAAGCCAAATGTATCTGCAACGGGCTTATATGTGATCCGACCCTTATGCATGTTCACGGCATTTGCGAGTCCGGGATCGATGGTCGTCGCCCCCGCAAGGCCTTGATTTGCAAGTCGCAAGACATATGGAAGTGTGACGTTGCATAAAGCATACGTACTCGTTCGGCCCACCGCCCCTGGCATGTTGGTCACACAGTAGTGGACGATGCCGTCGACAACATACGTTGGGTTCGAATGGGTTGTAGGCCGGGTCGTCTCGACACAGCCCCCCTGATCGACTGCGACGTCAATGATCACAGCACCGGGCTTCATCAACTTCAAGTCTTCGCGCGTAACGAGTCTTGGAGCACGGGCTCCCTCCACGAGAACAGCCCCGATGACCAGATCCGCCAGCCTCAACTGTTCTCGGATATTATGGCGATCACTGAAAACCGTATTAACGTTGGCGGGCATGATATCTTCGAGATAGCGAAGTCGATCGACGCTGATATCGAGGATGACGACGTCGGCCTGAAATCCCGCGGCGATGCGTGCTGCGTTCTTACCCACCACGCCTCCTCCGAGGATGGCGATATGGGCAGGTGCAACGCCGGGAACGCCAGCCAGAAGAATACCTCGCCCAAGTTGTGGTCGTTCCAGATATTTGGCCCCTTCCTGAATGCTCATCCGTCCGGCAACTTCGCTCATCGGAGTCAAACAGGGAAGATCACCGCGGGGGCCGCGTAATGTCTCGTATGCAATCGCTGTAATGCCTGTTGAAGCAACATTTCGCGTCAAATCCTCACTGGCCGCGAAGTGGAAATAGGTGAACACCATCTGTCCAGGTCGAAGCATCGGCCATTCGGTCGCTTGCGGCTCTTTGACCTTCACTATCAGGTCTGCAGCGGCCCAGACTTCAGCCGCGCTGCTGACAATTGTTGCCCCGTTGTCCGCATACATTTCGTCAGTGATGCCGCTACCAACCCCGGCGCTGGTTTCCACCAGGACCTTGTGGCCACCGTGCGTTAATTCCTCAACGCCAACGGGCAACATTGCAACTCGATATTCGTCCGTTTTGACTTCTCGGGGAACGCCAATCAACATCAGAATTCTTCCTGTTCGATTTGATTCGATGGAGTATTCTCGAGTGGCGGCAAGTCTCGAATCACGACTTGCGTTCGGTCAGTCATACTGACGACGAATTGTCGCACGCAAAACGACCAGGCCAACCCCCAAGAGCGCCAATCCTCCGGCGCCAATCAGTGAAATCAATGTAGAAACCGGTACTTTCAAGGTTTCAGCCATCTGGTCGATCAACGCGAATGCGTTTTTCCGGACGACAGTCGGCTGGTTTGGCTTTTTGTCAGGCTTGGCTGTGTCATGATACCAAGGTGATTCCCCTGGGACTTCCGGAGGAGGCGGAGCAATCTCAGGGATGGATGGTGATTCCGGAAATGGGAGTGCCTGGGAAGCCTTTGGGTTTGCGGAAGGAGCACTCAATCGGTTCGTTTCTGGTGACTCGAACGCCACTTGTGAGACGGGAGGAGAAAGCTTCGGCTGTTCAGCCCGTGTCCCCGTTTCTGTCTGGCCTGATGGTTCCACACGTCCCTTGACAGGAGGAGCAAGTTGCGGCGATTGAGAGCTTGAATTTGCAGCCTGTTGGTCCGCAAGCGACTTCCATCGCGTGGCAGATGAAACGGCGACGACGGGCTGACGCACCGTGCTCGGATCCTTTGGCACCGATGTCACTTGTGACGAAGTGGTCGTTTCTTCAAGCTGGATCGGTGCGCGGCCTCGTAACTTCAAGATCCCTCGTTTTGTTGCTTCTTTCGGTTCGGATTTCACTTCAGAAGGCCGGATGGGCTCCTTGCTCTCTGGAGCGACGAACCAGTCCGCAGGAACCGTGGCAGATCCTTTGGGGGGAACCCCTTTTACGGCGCCCGATTGGGCGTCAGTTGCTTTGGGCCCACCTGGGTTGAGTGATGATGCGGTCTCTAACCTCTGCTGCAACTGGAGGACCCGCTGAATCGGGAACCGCTGTACAGGCGCTTCATTCAAAGCTGTATCCGGTTGATCGGCTACCTCCTGAGCGTTTTTTGCCGATGCGTCATTCGATTTCGGTGCCGATTCATTTTCGAAACTCAGTTGTGTCAGAGGATCGCGATTTGAGGTGTTTTGAGGCACCGTCTGCACTGGCACCTGATTCGCGACCTGCTGAATGTGGCCTCGATTCTTCAGTGGAACGCGAGCCAGCGGAGTGGTCTCAACGAAACCTTGTGATTGCTGTTCAGCAGGTTGGCTGGGTTCATTCGCAGACTCCGAGGCAAATCCCGGCGTGGAAACGGTTCCCAGTGGAAACTCAGGAGTTGCATCGACAGATGTCGCTGCCGTTGGCGAACTCGCGGGGATCTCGCTTTCGTCTGCCGCTGCACTCGCTTCGCTGTTTTCCTTCGCAGCGTTTGTTGATTTGACATCAAGTGCATCGACGTCAACCCACTCCCCGGCCCGAGTAATCACCGTCCTTGAAAACTTTGGAGTGCTGCTCTGTGCTGCGGTGGAAGGGGCAGGGGCAGGCGGCAGGTCCTCTGTCCAAAGTGACGATTCAGAAGGACTCGACGACGTTTCAAGTGCTTCGTGTGGCTCCGGTTGCCGTGCGGTGATGACCTCTTCAGCACCCGTGGCATCAGGCTTGGGGACCTGCGGTTCGACAACTGTTTCGGCAGTTGGATTGCCGGAATGGGATTCAGGCGAGTCCAAGTTAGACGCCACCTGTGCAACACGCTTTTTCAAGGAGATTTTGACAGGTGGTTCAAAGACAGGCTCCTCTGACTTTGAAGCGGATTCGCGCTGCGCTATCAAACTCTGCAGCCATTGATTCGCTCCTTTGTCGAGCGTGTTCTGGGCAGGGCCAAACAGTGTCGGAGGAACCGACATCGCGACTGCTCGTTCTGCCAGTTCAATGGCTTGATCAAGGTGACCATCCGCGGCGGCCAGTCGTGACTGCGCCAGTAATTCATCGGCACCCGACAGAGCTTGTGCCGGGGAAGGTGGCAACGGCGGGGAGGGAGGTACTGCCTTGGATGTATCTGTAGCAATCGTGGTTGAGCTTTGGGAGCCGTTGATTCCAGACGTGGTATATGCCGTTCCTGGACGTCCGCCTCGGTTACCAAACAAGGGCGATTCGGCCACAGCAACGTCGCTGGTGGCAGGTGGTGACTTGGCCTGTTTCGTTGGGCTTGAGACCACTGCAGGCTGAGGCTGCCGCAGATTCTTCGTTGCAGGAGCAGAATTTCCCTGACCGGAGAAGGCGACCGCAGGCGTCACTTTCTTCGAGTCAATTGGTTCTCGCACAGACTTTGATTGTGCCGCGACAGTGGCACTTTGATTCGCGCGTATTCGTGCTTCAGCGAGGAACTTCGCAGTCTCCTGAGGAGAACATTCGCCGGCTGAACCCAGAAGCTGGGAAGATGCTTCCGAGATCTTCGCTGCACGCTCGGCGAGTTGAATAGCCTTGGCATGGTCCCCTTGAGCGGCCGCACGCCGTGACTCTGCCATCAGACGTCGAATCGTTGCGGCAAAACCATTTTCCGCCTGGACGGGTTTCACTGCCGCTGCAGGAGATTTCGTCGCCTGAGACTTCCACCATTCGGCAAGCGCTGGCTGAGCCACTCCACAGGCCAAGCTGATGGATGCGACACCAGCCGCTGTCATCGCACGCCAACTCCGGGACAGGTTCCGAGAAACGTTCCGGGACACGCGAATACCATCCTGTGATCGATCCATTTCAATCCTCCCCCGTACCACCGCATCTCAGGAATTTATGACAGGGATTGCAGCCATCTGGATTGATGTTCAACCGGATAGTCTGCAACGTCCTTATCGATGTGCGTGTGGACGGCACTTCCTTGATCGGATCGGAGGAATGACAGAATCCGCTGAAGCCGGTTATGACGGTTTCAACGGGATTGCGGATCAAGCCGGAAGGGGAGGCGCATCAACTTTCGCTGTGTCCCGAACCTGCGTGCGCGGAAAAGTAGCTGAAATCTCCCTAGATCTCCTGTCTTTACATTTGGGCGAGAGGAAATCGTTTCGTGGTCACTGATGAAAACCTGAAATCGCTGAGTTGATCAGTTTCGGCTTATCTTTCCTTCCCGAAGTCTTCAGGCAGTTTAAGAGACCAGACCTCACTGCTGAGCGGTTGGGCGTGACCACCTGCGATCCAGATCTTGTCTTGAAAAACATAGGCAGAATGTTCGTGACGTTCTTTCCACGAGACATTCGATTTCAGTTGTTTCCACTCCTTGCCATCGCGTGAATGCCAGACATCACCCCAGTTCTTTGATGGGCCGTTGGACCAACCGCCGATGACCCACATCTGTTTACGATAAACGACGGAGCTGAACCAGAGTCGTGGCGACCAGCCAGCATGCTCCGTCACCTGTTCCCAGTGCTTCCCGTCGCTGGATGACCAGACGTCATTTGTGGCATGGTACTTGGGAACGTAGTTACCACCTCCGAAGACATAAAGCTTGTCGTTCAATGCCACCGCCTGATGGTAAGCCCTGGGTGACCAACCTGCTGCGGCCGTTTCCAATCGCCATTCCTTACCGTCAGCCGAGGACCAGACGTCGTTTTTCAGACTCTTTTCGTCACCGAAGTAATAGTTTTCCGTCCCACCGAGCATCCACATTCGTCCTTTGAATTCGACGACGGCAGCGGCGATTCGCGGGCTCCAACCAGCATTTCCCGCCAGATCCCATTTGACGCCATCCTTCGAAGACCAGACTTCATTCGTGGCACCATGACCCTCCAGCCGTCCGTTGGTCCAGCCACCCATAAACCACATCTGATCGCCGAACGTCAGCGTCATCGGCAGATCGCTGTACTTCCATGGGGCAGCTTTTTCGACCAGATTCCAGGTTTTACCGTCCGTCGAATTCCAGACATCGCGCGGTGGAGACTGGAAGGAATCGAACCATCCTCCGAACAGCCATAATTTGTCTTTATAGACCAGTTCGCCGCTGGAATCGCGTGCTCGCCAGCCAGCATCGGCTGTCACCTTGACCCAGTCTGGGCCAACGTCCTGAGCGAACACTTCAGACATGAGGCAGACAACTACGGCGATAACGCCAGACTGTTTCATCGCAGAATGAACCATCGCTCTGGGACTCATAGCCGGAACCTCCCCATGAAATGATGGCAACGTCCGCCGATTCAGGTCGTCTGCCGCGCGGTTCGTATCACATGGACTTCACACAAACAGTTCACGAATCGGTGTTGGATCACTGACGAGATGTGATGGTCGGCCTTGCGGCGTGTAAAGGATCTTGTCGGGATCAATGCCAAGCTTTGTGTAGATCGTTGACACATAGTTCTCGGGCGAAAGTACTCGGTCAACTGCGGAATAGCCGTTGCGGTCTGTCGCTCCCAGCACCAGTCCGCCGGGGATTCCGGCACCGGCCATTAGAACTGACATCGCGTTGGCCCAATGGTCTCGGCCAGCTTTGGTCTGGCCGGGAAGGACCGACAGTTTTGGAGTGCGGCCGAATTCACCCAGGGCCGTGACGATTGTGGAGCCAAGCAACCCTCGTTCTTCCAGATCTTCGATCAAAGTGGCAACGGAATTATCCCATTCCGGCAGACGCTTGGCACAGGCGTTAAACAGGTCTGCGTGATGGTCCCAGCCGCCATCGTAAACGGTAACGAAGGGGACACCCGCTTCGACCAGTCGTCGTGCCAGCAACAGTCGCTGTCCAAACGAATTGCGGCCGTAGCGATTGCGAGTCTGTTCCGATTCTTTGCTGACGTCAAAAGCGGCTTGCGCTGCCGGGGATGTGACGAGATCCAGGCTCTGCCGGTAGTAGTCGTCGAGTGCCAGAGTTGGATCACCGGCGGCTCGATCGCTAAATCTGGGGAGTGTATCGACTCGCTTCCGAAGGGCCGTCCGGTGCTGAAATTTGTCGTCGGTCAAACCCTTGGGAAGTGCTACATCACGGACTCGGAAATTGGCGCCGTTCGGATCATCGGAAACGACGAACGGAGCAAACTTTGCCCCCAGGAAATTGGGGCCGCCGGACCGCGACATGGATGGCATCGAGAAATAGGGGGGGAGACCATTTGGTTTTCCGAGTTCATGAGCGGCGACCGATCCCATGCTGGGATGAAAGCTGACGAACGCTCCGCATCCGACCGGAATACGGGGTGGTGCCCCCGTCATCATGTAGTGGTTGCCCGCCCCGTGATTGGCCTGATCATGGCGGATCGAACGGATCATGGCGAATTTGTCGGCGATCCCGGCCAAGCGAGTCATGTGTTCTGAGAATTGGACTCCCGGTAGCTTCGTAGAAATCGCATCAAACTCACCACGAATTTCGGCGGGAGCACCAGGTTTAGGATCGAAGGTTTCGAAATGTGTCGGCCCACCGTCCATCCAGATCAGGATGCAACCCTTGGCAACTGCACGAGTTCCTGTCGTTTCTTCTGCTCTGGCCCGATGAAACAGTCCCTCCGAAAAACTGAGGCCCATGAACCCGCCCAATCCCAACTGGATCGCACCTCGGCGAGTCATTCCGGGGAAGTTTTGACTGTTTTTCATCATTGTCTCCGTGTCCATAATCAGCCGGCACGCATCAATGTCCGGATTCTTTTTGGTCTTTCAGTCACCGTTTGAATCTGACGCTCGTGATTTGCGGAGCGCGATTCACTCTTTACCGACGCGTTTCTTATTTTCCGATATCGACCAGGTAAAGGTCAAACTGTCCTCGACGTTCACTGACCATCACTAACCGTCGTCCGTCCGGGTGCCATGTCGGAAAATCGTCGAGTTCGGGGTGGTTGGTAACACGAACGAGGTTCGTTCCGTCGGCATTCATCACATAGACTTCGTAGTTTCCATCGCGACTGCTGGTAAAGGCAATCCGTTTTCCATCCGGCGAGAATCTTGGCCGAATATCCTGACGAGGACTATCCGTTAATCGGCGGAGGTCGGACCCGTCAGCGCGAGCGACATAAATTTCGAAATCATCGTCACGGCTGGAACTGAAAACAATCTGTTGTCCGTCGGGTGAATAGTGCGGCCAGTTGTTGACCCCAACGGAATCAATGACGGTCTGCCGGTTCTTTCCCAGAGAGTCCACCGCAAAGATTTTCTGACGTCCCTCTTCCGGATAGCTGAAGAGAATCCGTGACCCGTCGGGAGCAAATGCCGGACAGTGCATTCCCGAAAATCCACCACCCGGTGGAACTTCGGCCGATAGATTCCCCGTAGTGTCTTCGATTACAAGTGCGAGACTCAGGTTTCCCCGGTTCTGCACAAACGACAGGAACCGTCCGTCAGCCGAAACGGCTGGTTCAAATTCATTACGGGTTTCAGAGGGATGGATCGGGACTGCCATACCGGCAATAAGCGACAACTTCATCAGTCGCAACTGAGATGGCTTTTCGAGAAGCGAATAGACGACCGCATCAGCGCCAAGAAACGTCGGACCACTTTTCACGCGACCGTCGGAAGTCAGACGCAACGGTTCCGCAGCATCGACATTTGCCAGACAGCAAACGCCAATTGCAACGAGTACCAATAGCGATAGTGGAAAACGTGGCACCATCAATCACCGCCTACACTCAAAACCTTCAGAGGTGTTCAGAATACTGGTCGCAGGCTCTATCAACAAACCCGTTGAGTTTCTGATCACGCTTGATTAGCATACCATATCCATCAGAATCTGCCGATGCCTGTCGGGCCCAATGTGACCAACTTCGGAAAATTGCGATTGGTGCAATTAGCTCGAGTTGGCAATGATACAGGAGTGCGGTCGTGAAGATTCGCGCGGCAATATTTACTGCTTTCACAATGGTCGCTGCGATTCCGTTTGCCGGCGCTGATGATCGGCCGTTGCATGAATTGATTGACCACCACACGGAACAGGTCTGGAATCGCGAGCAACTTAAGCCTGCTGAGGTTGCCGCTGACCATGAATTTCTACGTCGAGTGTTTCTGGATCTGATCGGATCGATTCCCAGCCACGACGAAACGGTCCGCTTCTTGAGTGATGCCTCCGCCCGTAAACGTGAAGAGCTGATTTCCAGCCTGCTGGAGGATCCCCGCTTCGCTCAGCACCAATCGGACATCTGGGATCTGGTGTTTTTCAGTCGGAATCCGCCGGGCTATGAAACGGATCGCCGGCCGGGATTTCAATCCTGGTTGAAGGGGCAGTTTGCGAAGAATTCGCCCTATGACCAATGGGCTCGACAGATCTTGAAGGCAGAAGGCAATACGGTGGAAGAAGGTCCCCCGATGTTCTTCGTCCAATATCGCAACCAGCCCGAAGATGCCAGCGAAGCTGTCAGCCAGATCTTTCTCGGTGTCCAGTTGCAGTGTGCCCGATGTCACGATCATCCGTTTGAGCCGTGGAAACAGGTTGATTTCTACGGAATGGCGGCGTTTCTATCGCGTCTGGATGTCGTCAATGTTGGCAAGAAAGACGAATTGAACATGTATGCCATTGGCGAGAAAAGCACTGGCGACATTCTGTTCACAGGCCCGGTGTCACAGGCGACTCCTGGTAAGAAAGGTGATCCCGTCAAACCGAAGTTCCTGCTGGGGGATCCGCTTTCAGAACCGGCGTTGCCCGAGGGCTTCAAAGAGATCAAGTTTGAAGAGAAAAAGGTTCCGCCAAAACCACAGTTTTCTCGGAAGGATCAACTGGCGGACTGGATCACGGATTCCCACAAAAACCCGTATTTTGCTCGTGCGATCGCCAACCGGATCTGGGCTCAGTTTCTCGGTCGTGGAATCGTTCATCCTGTCGACAACATGAGTCCTTCGAACGCGCCCAGCCACCCCGAGTTGCTGGATGAATT
>CAIWEX010001155.1 GCA_903911795.1 uncultured Schlesneria sp. | reverse complement strand
CAGTAGCGTGTGCCCGGTGTCACGATCACAAGCTGGAAGCGGTCTCTCAGCATGACTACTACGCTCTGGCGGCCGTTTTCACGACTCCTCGCTGGACAGCACGCGTGGCCGATGCGCCTGATAAGAATGCAGTTGCGATCAACCGCTTAAAGGAACTGCGTTCTGAAATCCGACTGGAACTGGCAACAGTCTGGCGCAGTGTCGCTGTCACGCCCGAAGGCATCCGGATGGGTCTCGGTGATCTCAGCAAAGCGAAACCACAAATCCATGAGATTTCCTATCCACTCGTTCGACTTGCCCAACGTGAACAGGACGCAGCTTTGGCCTTCAAGGAGCTGCAACAGGAATGGAAAACGACGCGCGACCAGCGGCGCCAGGCAAACGCAGCATTCCAGGTGTTGACCGACTTCCGTGTTCCCGCCATTCCCGCAGGCTGGGTGACCGAGGGGGACGGAATGCGTCATGGCTACGTTGACGAAGCGACCCCGTTGGTCGCCCTGGACGGTCAGATTGTCTCACGATTCCTGCCGCGCGGGTACCACACAAACGCTTTGTCGTCGCGATTGCCGGGGGCACTGCGAATGCCTCCAGAACACGTCGTTCCGGGGAAATTCGTCAGCATCAATGTTGCGGGAGGCGAGTTCGGTGGTTACCTCGTGATGGATGATCATTCATTCCAGAATGAAACTGTCTCATTTCTGACGAACACAGATCCGCAATGGCGATCGTTCGCAGATGCCGCATTGATCAACGGCGTTCAGCAGGTGACTGTTGAATTTGCAACGGCGTCGCTGAACCCCAATTTCCCGCCGCGCACAGGGATGGCTCCGGGCCTGAAGAACAATGATTTCGGTTACGACAAAAGGAGCTGGGTCAGTATCACAGGGATCGTCACTCATGATGCGGGTGGAACCCCGCAGGATGAACTCGATCCTTTTGTTTCGTTATACGATGGCGATGCTCCTGCAACGAATGAAGCGGTCTGGGGACGATTCGTCAGGTGGGCGAATGAGTCAGTCCAGCGATGGTGTGCGGGCCAGCTTCAACCTGGCGATCGGGCAATTCTCGATTGGCTGCTCGCAGCGAAACTCTTGCCGAATCAACCCGCAGCGGGAAGTCGTCTAGAGACGTTGCTGGCGGAGTATCGTGCCGTCGAAGGAGCGATCCCCTTCCCTCGCACCGTTAACAGCATGGATGAACGAGAAACGATTCGAGCGAATTATCCACTGAACGTTCGAGGGAATGTGGATGTGCTGGGAAAACCGGCCCAACCCGATTTCCTACAGATGTTCGCCGGACGAAACGGTGTTGCCGCCAGCCCCGGAAGCGGACGTCTGGAACTGGCAGAATCGCTGCTGGACCCCGAGCATCCGCTCACCGCACGCGTCTATGTGAATCGCGTCTGGCAGTGGGTGTTTGGCACGGGACTGGTCGCTACGCCCGATGATTTCGGCAGGCTGGGAGATCGTCCTTCGCATCCAGAATTACTCGACTGGCTGGCGCGTGAGTTCATTCGCGAAGGCTGGTCGACCCGGAAGCTGATTCGGCGTTTGGTTCTCAGCCAGACATTCCGACAATCCGGTTTTGTGAGTGACAAAGCAGGACAACTTGATCCTGGCAACCGATTGCTGCATCACTATCCCACGCGACGACTGGAGGCAGAAGCGATTCGAGATTCTCTTCTCGCGGTTTCGGGACGCTTGGACCACTCGCTCTATGGACGTCCGATTCTGCCGAATCGACATAGCGAAGATGGTGCGAAGCGCCTCTTCAGTGGACCGCTCGATGGACAGGGACGCCGATCGATCTATCTGCAAATGTCGATCATGGCTCCGCCGAAATTCCTGGTCGACTTCAATCTGCCCGAGTTAAAACTTCCCACAGGCCGACGCGATGTCACCAACGTCCCGACGCAGGCGCTGGTCATGTTGAATGACCCGTTTGTCCATGCCATGGCGAAACATTGGGCTGCGCAACTGGTGAAGCAAGAACATTCGAATGTTGAGGATCGCGTGAGCGAGATGTTTGTGTGGGCAGTCGGCCGTGAACCGAGTATCGCCGAGCGACAGCGCTGGGCCGCGGCGGTCACCGATTTCGCAGGGACACCAGGAGTCGACATTCTTAAAGACGAAATTGCATGGCAACGGATGGCCCATGCGTTGTTCAATACGAAGGAGTTTTTGTATTACCGGTAAACAGGTTCCTGCGCGATACTTCTGGTGCAGCGAATGCGTCCGGCCGGCCGAGGCAATTCAGGATCGGGTAAATCGGGTAAATATCTACGCGACACGTCAATCAATACGGTTCGAAGCGGTTTCCAGGTAAGATCATTCCACGATGCAAAACCATTCTTCCCACAACTGTAGCTGCCCTGGACGATTGATGCCCTCACCAACGCGGCGTGGATTCCTGCAGCAGTCCGCTGCCGGGTTCGGCTGGTTAGCCCTGCAGGCACTCGCCGGGAAATCTTTCGCACAGCATCACCAAGCCCGCGCCAAGAACATCATCTTCTGTTTTATGGATGGCGGGCCCAGTCACGTTGACACCTTCGACCCCAAGCCGATGCTGAAACAGCACGAAGGGAAGCCGATCGGTGAGAGTGCTGTCACCAAGCGATCACAGTCGAGCGCCAACCGCGTCTGGTTAGGGAGTCCCTGGGAATTCCGTCAGCGCGGAGAGAGTGGATTGTGGGTCAGTGACCTCTTCCCTCGCATCGCCGCCGTTGCCGATCACCTATGCGTAGTTCGGTCGATGGTGGGAGAACTCCCTCTGCATGGTCAACAGAATCTGTTGCTGCATACCGGGCGAATTCTCGGGCAGGCACCGAGCCTGGGGGCGTGGGTTTCGTATGGCCTAGGGACCGAGAACCGAAATCTGCCGGGATACGTCGTCCTGAACAACGACTGGGTCCCCAACGGTGGTCTGGAAAACTTCGGCAGTTCCTTTCTGCCGGCCAGCCATCAAGCCACGATGCTGCGTCCAAACGGCGTTCCCGTCGATAACATCGTCGCCGCAGATGGGGGCCGGATTCAGAGACGCAAACTGGATCTCCTCGCGGCCCAGGATGCCGACTTTGCAGCGCGCTCATCCGACGCCAAAGCCATCGAAGGGGCAATCGCCAATTACGAGACAGCGTTCCTGATGCAGAGCGCTGTTCCCGACATTGCGGACATCAGTCGTGAGCCGGAACACATTCAGAAGCTGTACGGTCTCGATTCCACGGATGAACATCAGAAGTTGTATTCGCTACAGGCTCTGCGAGCTCGGCGTCTGATCGAATCGGGTGTGCGATTTGTAGAGATCACTTGCCCGAGTTTTGATGGCAACAATTCGCCGTGGGATCAACATGGTCAATTGAAACAACTCCACGAAAAGAACGCCCGGATTACGGAGCAGTCTGTCGCTGCTCTGATCATCGACCTGGAACAACGCGGCCTGCTGGACGAGACGATTGTTCTTTGGGCTGGCGAAATGGGACGTACCCCACATACGCCGAGCGTCAGTCCGACAGCGGGACGCGATCATCATGTGAACGGATATTCACTGTTCATGGCGGGTGGAGGATTCAAGGGAGGAATGACCTACGGCGAAACAGACGAATTCGGCAATGCCGTTGTCCGCGATCCCGTCGACATTCACGATATTCATGCCACGATTCTTCATCAGCTAGGTCTGCAGCACGAGCGACTGACGTACCGATTCGGTGGGCGCGATATGCGGTTGACCGATGTTCACGGTCGAGTCATCAACGAGCTGCTGTCGTAGTGTTAGTGGAACCGAAGTTGGCTGAGATTCTTGTCGGCGCTGACTTCAGCAGGGACTTATCAGAAGTTCAAATTGATTGATCCCGAGCACCTTCGGTCAGGAAGAGGGCGGCCAACCTTGGTGGGCCGGCGCGGCGAAGCGCCGCTGGTCGCCCGGCAACACTATGATTTATCTCTGCGCCCTCTGCGCTCTCCGCGTTTCAAAAGCAAGTCGATAGAAACGCGGAGGGCGCAGAGATCGCGGAGGTGATGCAGGAGGGATGGAACTTTTCGGCGCTGAGCGGCATCAGATAGCCGACGGCGGTCTGCCTCTGAGGCTCAGAATGATTGATCCCGAACATCTCCGGTTCCTTTGACCTTGAGTGGTCCGAATTCGTATTTGATCCGTCCCAAAAGATCGTCAGGTTTTTCGAAGTAGGTTGCCAGCAGCTTCTGCAGCGCGGGGTCGACAGTTGACTGTTCATCGCGTGACTGGAAATGGGAAAGAATCAGTAACTGATAGGTCCCTGCCGGAATGTCCAGACGATACTGTCCGGATTCGTCGGCACTTGTCATGGCACCTCCCAGCGCCAGGATCGCGGCCGTAGCGAACTTCGCATCGGCTTCTCCATCGGCCGGACGAAAGCCGACGACCGAGAGACGGACTTCGCCAGCCTTCTGTTGCGGGAACGCGATGATTCGTGCGCCTCGATCAGGTTGACTCGATCCATCAGCCGATTTG
>CAIWEX010001154.1 GCA_903911795.1 uncultured Schlesneria sp. | reverse complement strand
TGGAACAGAAACAGAAGATTCGCCGTGAAGCCGAACAGATGACGCATTGGCTGTCTCGATTTCCCTACAGCTACCATGTCAGCGATTATTCCCCGAAACGTGGTGACAAGATCCGGCGAGTCTGGTTTGCCGGCCGTGCCAGCCTGGAATGTACGGCCAACGGAAACCTGTCCGGTGCCCTGACGATCGGCAATCCGAATGGTGAATCGCTGTACGTTCGTGTCTTTGGTCGGCCGATCGGCTACCACGAGGGTGCGATCTGGCATCTGCATTGGCGTGGTTTAGATCCTCGCGAAGTCGGTGGGACAACGAACGTCGTTGCGACAACAGCCGAGCTGAAAGATGGCGAACATCTGGTGGGAAGCTGGGTCGGCCGCAGTTCGTGGATTGATGGGGATGTCCGACCTTCAGGTGGTCCCTTTATCCTGCACACACGTGGCGATCTGACGCCAAACGAACTTCGACAACTGGTCACCTCACACGAAGAACAATCGGTACCCGATCTGCGTCAATTGTCGAATGAACTGGTTCCAGTGACATATCTCAACGGTGGACATTCCATTCATTGATCGTCGCTGGGATGTGCCTGTTGCCCCTGCGAGCTGATCCCACTGGAAGTTGCCAAAGGAACTCCCGCTGCGTTACGGCTGATTGACTTCACGCCCCCGACTTCTGAACCCGAAAACAAACTTGTTTTTTCCACGCACAAGACCGTCAAACGATGTGACATCTTCGGACTTCCCTACGACGTGTGAATTGTTAATGTTTATTCATCGTTCCTCTGCAGAGAACGAAATTGGGCTTGCGACGACCTTCCCGACGCAGGCTTGAGAGTACGGCGTGATGGTGGACCCTGGTCAAGGGATACGGCCGGGAAGGATTCACGTCGGAACGCGAAGGTCGCGAACCCTCGAGGTTTACCGACGTGAAGTCAATTCACCACGGCCCCTCGATAAGCAGTCTCGCGAACGGATGGTGCTTCCTGGAAATGCTGACCGACGCGAAGTCGCTGTCAACGGGGCTTCGCACGGTCGTTCGGTTCCTGTGTTCTCATTCTTTCTTCTGCTGTTTCACTGATGCAGCCCGCTCGCTTGAGTTGGCCGCGACCACGAAAGGCTTGTGCGCTCATGGCTACAAAACAGAAAAAGTCCGTTAAGACCATCCCCCCCATCTGTCAGACGAGCGACGATATCCTGATGGGCTACGAACGTCCGGTTAATCGCACCATGGGGTTTGTGACGCAGTTGCAGCCTCCCTCCACGGACCAGCAGCCCATCCACTATGACGGACCACACTTGCTGACCTGTGCACCGACTGGCAGCGGCAAGGGGCGCTGTTGTGCAGTCCCTGCACTGCTTGAATATCCCGGCCAGACAGTCACTATCGACATCAAAGGGGAACTGTATGGCTGCACGCATCGACGGCGACGGGAAATGGGCCAGCAGGTGATCAAGCTCGATCCCTTCCGGGTCGTGGATCATACGACCGACGGCTTCAACCCGCTGGAGATGTTCCAACTCCCGACGACAGACTTCGACACAGATTCCCAGATGGTCGCGTCAATGTTGTCTGAAGGCAACAAGTTCGGCCGCGATCCCTTCTGGGACACGACCGCCAGCGGACTGCACAGTGCAGTCATCAACTACCTGGTGACATTGCAGCCGCCGGATAAACAGAATTTCAACGAGATGCGGCGACTGCTGTGCAGCGATGATGTGGTCTACAAGATCGCGGTCCTGCTGGATACGGTCGGGAAGAAGATGCGGGAACTGGCGTACCAGGAGTTTTCCTCGTTCCTTCAACTCGCGGAACGCGAGACTCGCCCGAGTGTTCTGGCGACGGCCCAGTCGTATATCAAGACGTTCAACAGTGAACGTGTCTCTGAAATGCTCGAGAAATCAAGCTTCTCGCTGCAAGACTTCGCCGACGGAAAGCCGATGTCGATCTACATCATCATTCCGCCCGAACGACTGGAAAGCCATCGCCCGCTGCTGCGGATCATCCTGGCGTCACTGTTTGCAGCAGTCTTCTCACGCAAGAAGATCCCGAATCCGCGAACGTTGTTCTTGATCGACGAAGCAGGGAATCTCGGTTCATTCCCAGTCATGAAAGCGGCGATGACCCTTTGCCGCGGCTTCGGTGTCCGCTGCTGGACCTTCTGGCAGGACATGCAGCAGATCCAGGAATGCTATCCGAACTGCTGGAAGACAATCATCAATAACGCCGGGGCCTTGCAGTTGTTCGGCCTGACCAACCGGCTGATGGCCCGAGAATGGTCCGAAATCCTGGGTTGTTCGGTCGACACGCTGCTCAGCATGAAGCCTGAAGAACAGTTCTTGCTGTTGCAGGGAAAAGGTGAGTTCATCAGCCGACGGCTCGATTACCTGACGGACCCGGTGTACGAAGGCCAGTTCGACGACAATCGGTTCTACACCCGCTGAGATTGTTGGGCCCAATTACATGGGGGCGTGGAATCAGTTCCACGCCCCCGTCTTTTGGTCAGAATGTTCAAAAGAATTCCGAATTATTCCTGCGGCTTCTTCTGCTGGGTCAACAGGTATGCCATCAGGTGTTCGAATTCTTCTGGCTTCAGAATTTCGCTGACGTTGACGGGCATCAATGACAGCGTCGACAGTTGCTGTTCTTCGATGTCCGTCTTGGCGATCATGAACTCCTTCCCTTTGTTGTCGGCCAGGACGAGTGTCTCACCTTCGTTGCGGCGGATCAGGCCGACAAGGACTCGACCGTCATTCATAAAGAGGGTTGTGGCACGGAAAGCAGGATCGACGTTGCGATTCGGATCGAGGACATCTTCCACCAGTCGTGCCAGCCCGCGGGCTCCGATGCCGTCCAGTTGAGGACCAATCTTCTGTCCCTTGCCGCCGACTTGATGACAGATGGCACAGTTCTTTTCAAACAGCGGCAAACCCTTCTCGGCCGATGCCCGGGTGGAACTGAACTGGGTGCGGCGTTCGTCGATCAGCTTCAACAGTTGTTCACTCTCCGAAGGAAGCTTTGCGGTCAATGACGTAATTCTCTCGTCCAGCTTGTCGAGCTTATGTGCGTTGAGGCGATTGCGGATGACGGGATCGAGTAACAGTCGCGGTGATGCTTTCCCGGTAGTGGCCAGAGCGAGCAACGCTTCGGCTCCCTGCCGGTCACTCGCCAAGGTTTCGGCGAGGGCTCGTTGAGTCTCTCGTGGGGCTCGCAGCATTGTTTCGCCGAGCGATTCCTGAATACCCTTGGCGTCTCCGGTCAGAGCGACGGCAAGGATTTTTTCATTAGCGGCGGCGGCATTGCTGTCGGTCACACCTGTCAGGATCGCGGTCACGCGCGCATCCGGTGCGAATGACGAAAATGCTTCAGCAGCCTGCCGACGGACAACCAGACTTTCGTTCGTGCTTTTGACCGTCTGCTCCAACTGCTGCCGGAAATCAGCCAGTTTGAAGCGGGCAATCAGTTCGAGTGCAGAGGATCGAGCACGGAATTGCTCGTCATTGAGTTGATCTAACGAGAATCTGCCGACTGCTAACCAGGCGTAGCCCGCGGCATCGAACCCGTCGACGAGTTCCAGATATCCACGCCGGTTCGCGAATTTCGACAAGTCCCACTCGGTTCGTTGAGCGGTATCGTTTCGCGGGGGCTTCGCTTCGGCCAGCAGTTCACCCGATTGGGCATCTCGAAGTCGAATAAAGTTGCGAGCAACTTCCGGAGCGGTTGCCAATCCATTGTGACCAGCAGAAAAGAAGCTGAGCTTCGCAGGTATCGTGAATGTTCCGCTTCGTAGAGTACCCATCAGGCGTTCACCCTTGGGAAGACTGCACCAGAATGTGCTGTCGGTGTTGCCATCGGCTGATGCTCGTTTTTGACGGACCCAGGGATCCCCCTGCACAGCGGCCCCCAATTCTGGAATGCTGGTCCAGGTAACGCTGTCTGCGGTGGGGACAGCCAGCAGTCCCTTCGCAAGATCATTGGCCCAGGCGCGGATTGGCTCGTTATCGCGAACGCCGCGACGTTCGAGCCCGGTTTGAATGGATTGAAGCTGCTGAAACTGATAGGCGGGATTCTCGGCAAATCTTGTGCGAATCAGAGTCGCAAGCTGAGCGACGCGGTTTTCGCTGGCAAATTGACCAGCAAACGCCACGTATTCGGTCGCCTTGGGGTCGTTTTTGCCGAATCGGTCCAGGTAATCGAGAACCAGATCCGCTGCCGCTGGTGTTTTCACGGCGACGGCCAATTCGGCCAGGATCTTCAGTTGCGGTTCTGTGAACTTCGCTCCGCCGAGTTTTGCCAGCACCACGTCGTCACGCAACTGGTCTCTCAATGCCATTCGTGCGACGTACACGAGATGTGTATCTTCAGCGGCAGTTTCATCAATGAGTTGGAATAACGCAGAAACGTTGTCCATGTGGGGATGTCGCCCCAATGCGTCTGCCGTCACACGGCGAACGATCGGGTTTTCGTCTTTCAGTTGAGTACGGACGAGAACAAAGTCGGCATCTTTCCATTCCGCTCGCTCGGCGAGAGCTCGCATTGTGTGAGTTCGAACGAGGGGTGACATATCCGCGGCCAGCGCGTTCAGTTCATCGTCACGAAGCCCGCCAAGCCGTTCGACGACCCACAGCCCGTGAGCTCGCCCTTCAGCCCGGGATGGATTTGCGTTGATTGCCGTTCGAACGGCAGTCACGGTCGATTGTCGAAGTTGGTCACGTTCGGCAGCCGGACGGTTCTGCACCGCTTCGACCAGCCAGTTGGTGGCAAGCGTCCGAACCGTCAGATTGTTGTCGCTCAGCTCCTTGATGAGTTCGGTTGTCTTGAGAGCGGTCAAATCGGGAATTGGTCCCGGAGGAGTCGCTTTGCCGTCAGTCCCCTTGTACACAACTCGCCAGACGCGACCGTGAGTCCGGTCGCGGCGTGGGTGATCGAGCGGTACTTCGTAGTGGCCGATGATGCAGTTGTAGAAATCCGCGATGTACAGTGCTCCGTCGGGGCCGACAGTCAGGTCGACCGGTCGGAACCAGCCATCATCACAGGTAACGAGATCAGGTTGAGTGTCGATCAGAAACGTCGAACCGACTTGCTTCAGCCGATCGTGATGGACGACACAATTGACCGGATTACAGATGTAAATGCTTCCGCGATGCCCTTCAGGAAAATGCTCGGCTCCGTAAAAAGCCGGACCGCAGATACCCGTGGAACCATGGCCGTGGTCGATCATGGATGGGGCAAATCCCAGCCCGTCGTGCGGTTTTCCGAAGCTGGGGTAGTAGCCTCCGCGCAGGAGCATGTAGATCGGCATCGAATGACAATCCGAATCAAACGCATCACCCCAGGGGCTGAATGTCAGGCCAAACGGGTTGACCTGCCCCCATGTGAATTGCTCAAACCGCGACCCATCGGCTCGAAATCGATAGGTGTTTCCGGAATTCATACTGGTGACGTCCCCCGACGCATCGCGAATGGCCGATGTGTTGGCGAAGCCGTGGCAACCGTAAATCCAGCCGTCCAGCCATGGGCGGAAGGAACTCGCCATCCCATGTGTATCGATATTGCCGAATTTGCCGTAGACGACGTCTTGGGTGTCAGCTTTTCCGTCTCCATCGGTATCTGTCACGCGGTAGATATTGGGAATGCTGTAAACGAGGGCGGTGCTACCGTTGCCGAGGGGTGTCGTACCGATCGGAATATTCAGTCCACCGGCGAAGTGAGTAATTTTCGCGGGGCGACCGTCCGCTGCGATCCCTTCAACAACCGTCAGACGGTCACGCGGATCGTGGTCCCCCTGCCCTGGAAACCTGCTTCGGGGTTCCACATCTCCTTTGGCTGGATATGGGTATTCGACGGAATGTGTAATCCAGAGTCGCCCGCGTGCATCAAAATTCAGGTTCATCGGTTGGCCGATATCGGGATCGGCGACAACCAGTTGAATTTCAAACCCCGGAGGGAGATGAAACATTTTCAACTGCTGTTCCGGACGCAACGCTTCAGTGGGTGCGACACCGGGGGCAGCGCTGGCCACTGAAATTTGAAGGAGCTGTACGATTGCAAATGCGAGGGCAAGACGCTTCATGGAAGACCTGATTCTTGTTCCTCCGGAGGATTTTCCCCGCTGGAGGACGTTTCGTAGGAGATCAAAGACGAAATAGCTCGACGCACGGTAAGCGTTTCCTCGGTATCGTGTCATCAGTCGTTTCTGATTGCAAATACAGGAGTTCGCGATTCCTCAGCATTCCATCGCCGTTCGTCGATGGGTTCACCAGCGGAAAGCCGAAAGTCGATTCAAGCCGGGTTTTTGGCGACCTGAGACGGGATCCTCCAGATGCCGAATTGACCGAAGCGGACACTGAAAGCTTGGGGACAAGAGATTTTCAGGCCAGCCCCGAGTTCGCAGAATGAAAAAACTCTGACCATAAATCCTTATCTCGTCATATGGAATCGTCGAACAACTTGACAGGTCGCACATCCGCCAGTATCGTCAATTCGCGCATGTGCAGAGTTCGTTGCACTGGGTGACCGGGGCATGGGCTCGGTCATGTGATGGTGAGTCTCGGCTTGTACGCGGGGGCATCGGCCATGTGAGAGGGAACGCGGGTCCAATCCGAGGTTTCGGAACCTGTTACCAGTCTGCTGAAGATCAGCATGCCGGGAATGGGGTAGGCTTATCGGCTTTCTGTATCAGCAGCTTGCCGCGAAATAAGTGGGACTCGTGCCCACTTTTTTGTTTTTTGGGTTAGTGAAACTCGTTGCGGAGGTTGTTCCTGGTGCTCAGGGTGAACCGCAGCGACTACAGAGGAATATGCTGTTTGGCGACGTCAAACAGCGAGAAGGGTTGAAATGAACGGTCCCGAGTTGTTGCGTATCGTCGATGCGATCCACCGCGACAAAAGCATCGACAAGGAGATCGTGTTCGAAGGGATCGAACAGGCGATCCTGTCCGCCGCGCGTAAGCATTTCGGCGAAGACAAGGAAGTGGTCGTTCACGTTGACCGCGTCAATGGGAATCCAACCGTCAAGGTCAATGATCAAGAAGTAGACAAAGACGAACTCGGCGATCTTTTGGGGCGAATTTCGGCTCAAACTGCCAAGCAAGTCATGATTCAGAAGATTCGCGAAGCAGAACGCGACGCGTTGTATGACGAATACACCGAACTACGAAACCAGATTGTTTCCGGGACTGTTTCCAAGCTGGAAGGTGGAGCTGCAATCGTTGCCTTGGGCAAAGTTGAAGGGCTTTTGCCTCGCGGTGAGCAGATTCCGGGCGAAGGTTTCCGAGTTGGCGAACGTGTTCGAGCGACGGTATTGGAAGTTCGCAAGGCGGGAAGCCGCGTCAAAATCATTCTGTCGCGAACTCACGTCGAATTTGTACGGCGGCTGTTTGAGCTGGAAATTCCCGAAGTTTCAGAACGAGTCATTGAAGTTCGGTCACTGGCTCGCGAGGCTGGTTACCGTTCAAAGGTCGCTGTGTCATGCAGCGATACGAACATTGATGCGGTCGGTGCTTGTGTCGGGGTTCGCGGTGCGCGGATCAAGAATATCACGGGTGAGCTGGGTGACGAAAAGATCGATATTGTCCGGTGGAATGACTCGCTTCAAGTGCTCGTCCCTAACGCATTGCAGCCGGCTGAAGTCGAAGACGTGATCCTCTGTCCGATGCTGGGACGTGTCATTGTGCTGGTGCGGGATGATCAGCTTTCGCTGGCGATCGGCAAGCGTGGTCAGAACGTTCGGCTGGCGTCCAAGCTGGTCGGTTGGGATATCGAAGTGATGACTCGCGAGGAACTCGACGAGCAATTAGAGCGATCGGTTCTGGCGTTCGGCGAAATTCCAGGCGTAACTGCTGATCTGGCCGAGAATCTAGTTGCACAGGGATTCCTGAGTTTCGATGATTTGTCTGTGATCGAGCCCGATCAGTTGGCCGAACTGGGTGGATTGACGGACGAGCAATGTACAGTAATTGTTGATTTTGCGGAAAGAGAAAGCGAACGTCTTGAAGCTGAGCAGCGTCAGCGTCGCGTGACGGAACAGCAAAGACCATCGGATTCGGGGCGGCAGAAGCCTCCAGAGCCTAAGGTCGAACCTGAGGCCCCGAAGATTGATCCGGAATCTGTTGTACCGGAGGAATCTGCAGAGGCACAGCCGGAAGCGGACACGCCTCCACCAGAAGAAAAAGCTGAATAGTCCTGGCTGCCGAAATCACATTTTGGCATGTCCGGGTCGACGAGGGATATTGGCGATGAGATGATTGACAGAGGCAACGGGTCTAACGGACAGGATATGCCGAGAATCGGGCTGGCAACCCAGGGCGCAATCGTCAGTGTGGAATCGCGGCAATGAGCCTGTGACTGCCTGACGTGATCTGTGGGGTAGCGGCGTTGATGTACCGACCAGAACTGCAGCCTGGCGCGTCAGAGCATTCTCCGAACGAGGGACTGGTTTGAAAATTCGTATCTTTGCGCTTGCCAAGGAGTTGGATCTCGACAGCAAATTGCTGATCGACTACTGCTCTCGGGCCGGAATCACGATTAAGAACTCAGCTCTGGCGAGCATCTCGCCGGAAGAGCGGGATCGCGTCATGGACATTATCCGGTCCAGTGGTGCCCCCTCGGCCGCGGCGGTAGCGGTTGCCCCAGCACCGACGACGCCTGTGCGAGAGCATTCGCCAGAAGTTGTCGGCAAGGCACGCCCGATCCGTAACATGAATGACATGGTGGCGCGCCCACAGCAATCTCGCGTCCCGGTGATGGATCCTCCGTCAGCACGCCACGTCGAACCTCCGGCCCCTACAGGCGTGCCAGATGTTGTTGACGCAGCGCCGGTGATCGAGACCGTACCTGCTGCACCAGAAGTTGTCGAGGAAACTTTCACGGCTGTCGCAGAATCGAATGTCGAAGTCGAAGCTGCTAACACGCAGCCAGAACCAGAGGCATTGGTGCCCGTCGTCGAATCAGAGCCGGCCTCGACGCCGTCCGCAACGACGCCCGTCGTAGCGGAACCGTCAAAACCCGCTCCGATGTCCCGCGACGAATATATTCCGCCGTCGGGTGCCCGACGCGAAATGCGGACGATGATTTCGCGTCCTTCGCCTTCCTCCGATTTCAACGCAGGCAAGAATGCGCCAGCCAAGAAGCCGAAGCTCGGGTTGAATTTCGCGGCGATTCCCGCCCCTCCGAAGGCAGCCGTCAAGGCACCTAAGCCAGAAGAGGCTCCCGCTCAGAAGCCGGAAATTCGGCTGTCAGGAGATGGCAAGCAGCAGCCTGCCACTCCACTTGGCGGACATATCAACAAGACGAAGTCTGGGGCCGGCAAGAAACGCCCGGTTGACGATGACGAAGAAGCTCGTATCGCCAACAACAAGAAGAATCAGGTTGGTGCGACACTCGAAGACAGCCGGACTCAGCGTCGAACGAAAAAGTCGCCTCTTCGCGAAGAAGAGGAAGAAAACGAACGTCGTCGGATTTCGGGGCTTCGTCCAAAACATCGCGGTCGACACGTTCAAAAGACCGAGTTGAAGGCGACTGCTGAGGTTGAGCTTCCAATTACAGTTCGATCTCTGTCTGAAGCGATCGGACGACCAGCCAAATCGATCATCCAGATCCTGTTCGCTCGCGGCGAAATGCCGACGATTAACTCGTTGCTCGAAGAGGACGAGGCGATCGAAGTTTGCCTGGAATTGGGTGTTGATCTTCAGGTGAAACGCGACAAGACGATCGAAGAAGAAATCCTGGAAGTCGCCAGCGGTCCAGACGCGGCAGAAGATTTGCAAGTTCGCCCACCGATTATCACGATCCTCGGGCACGTCGACCACGGGAAAACGACCCTTGTCGACAAGTTGCGTTCCGCCAACGTTGCAGCATCGGAATTTGGTGGGATTACCCAGCATATTGCCGCCTATCAGATCGAACACAATGGTCATAAGCTGACGTTCGTTGATACTCCTGGTCACGCTGCATTCGGTGAAATGCGTGCCCGTGGAGCGAACGTGACCGACATCGTTGTACTGGTCGTGGCTGCGAACGATGGGGTGATGCCTCAGACTGTTGAATGTATTTCGCATGCCAAGGCGGCTGGTGTGCCGATCGTGGTTGCGTTGAACAAAGTCGACCTTCCTGATCGCAATGAACAGCGTGTTCTGACAGACCTTTCGACGCACAACGTTCTGGCATCCGAATGGGGTGGTGACGTTGAAGTCGTGCGGACGTCGGGGATGACTGGCCAAGGACTGCCAGAACTGCTCGACACGATCCTGCTGACTGCAGAATTGCACGACTTCCGAGCCAATCCTGACCGACCTGCTACGGGAGCCTGCCTGGAAGCCTTCCGTGATGAAGGCCGAGGTCCAGTGGCCTGGTTGATCGTCCGCAAGGGAACTTTGAGAGTTGGCGATGTCGTTCTGTGTGGCGAAGCCCATGGGCGTATCCGGGCAATGTACAACGAGCGAAATCAGGAAGTTCAGGAAGCCGGTCCTTCGACTCCTGTCAAAGTTGCTGGTTTGGATATCGTGCCAAGCGCCGGAGATCAGTTCCTCGTTCTGGATGACCTCGAAGCTGCACGAACTGCTGCAGCGGAACGCCATCAGAAAGGCCGGACGGCACAACTGGCAAACATGGGTGGTCGCCGGACACTGGAAGACATTCTGAATGCGGCACGCGACGGCGAAGTTCAGGACTTGACGGTGATTTTGAAAGCCGACACTCCTGGTTCGCTGGAAGCCCTGCGAAGTGAACTCGGTAAATTCGAGCATCCGGAAGTTCGGATCAAGCTGCTGCACGAAGGTGTCGGTGGTGTCAACGAGAGCGATGTCTATCTGGCAGCCGCTTCGAATGCTGTGATTTTCGCGTTCCATGTGATTGCAGAAGATCGTGCTCAACAGTTGGCAATTCAGGAATCCGTCGAAATCCGCCGTTACAACATCATCTACGAGGTGATGGATGAAATTAAACGCATCCTCGAAGGGATGTTGCGACCAGAGCAGAAGGAAGTTGCCACCGGTCGTGCGATCGTGCTGCGGACGTTCAGCATTACCCGGTTCGGAACGATTGCGGGTTGCCGCGTTCTGAATGGAACAATCGAACGTAACAGCAAGGTCCATCTGATCCGTGATCAGAAGGTGATGAACACCTATGGCATCGCCTCGCTGAAGCGTGAAAAGGACGACACAAAGGAAGTGCGTGAAGGGATGGAATGTGGTATCCGCCTGGAGCACTTCAATGACATCAAGGAAGGTGACTTGCTGGAAGCGTTCAAGATCGAGGAAGTGAAACGAACATTGGAATAACCGGTCTGGATATGCCCGTTTGCAGTCTTAAGTTTTCCAAGTATTCATCAGGATGTTGTGCCGTATGAATTCCCGCCGCATGGCCAAGGCTTCGGAAGCCATTCGGGAAACCGTCAGTACGGTTGTGCTGTTCAATTTGCGCGACCCGCGCATCAAGAACGTCACAGTCCTGAGTGCCGATGTCAGCCCGGATCTGCGGGCTGCGAAGATTTATGTGTCGGTGATGGGTGATGCGAAGGCGCAAACACTGGCGATGCATGGTCTGGATTCAGCACGAGGTTTCATTCAGTCCAAAATCGCTGATCGCTTGCAGACGAAGAATACTCCGATCATTCGGTTTGTGCTCGATCCGTCGGTGAAGAAGAGCATTGAAGTTTCGCGAGCCTTGCAGGAAGCCGATCGCATTGATGCGGCTGCCCGCGGCGAAATTCAGGGTTCTGATACTGCTGCCGGACTCGAGAACATTGCCGACGACGCAGATGAGGATCTTGAAGGCGAAGAATCCGCCACGGATGACTCGCCAGAGACAACTGACGACGACGAGAGAGTTTAATAGTTTTCGCGTTGCGTGAGCCTGGAGGCTTTCCTTCGCGTTTGGCCCCGACCACAAGGTTGCGACCCGGATGTCGTAAACCGGTGATTGGGGGTTGGATGAATTTCGCAAGAGGATGAAACAAGCCTATGGTTGCTGCATCGCGTGCCAAATCATCGGATCGAGCGGCGATCCTGAAAAAGCTGTTGCCAGCCATCAAGAAACAGTACAAGGTCGTTGTGCCCAAGCATGACCGCCCGGTTCTGGAAACGATGCTGTATGCGATCTGCCTGGAAGATGTCTCGGTGGACGAGGCTGAACTCGCCTTCACACGTCTGGGCAAAGAATTCCCCGATCTGAATGAGATCCGGGTGAGCTCGATTTCGGAAATTGAGCGGGCCTTTGAAGGTCTGCCGAAATCAGAATGGCGAGCATTCCATGTGCGCAGCGTGCTGCAATATGTCTTCGAGAAGTCCTTCGCCTTCGAATTCGAAGGCTTGCGAAAAAAGACGCTCGAACTGGCTCAGAAACAACTGACCAAGATTAAGCATCTGTCGAATTTCGTCAGAAACTATACACTGCAGTCCGTGATCGGAGCACATCAGATTCCGATCGACGATTCGATGGCAAAGGCGTTGATCTGGCTGGGACTGGTTCCACCGAATCAGGATTCCGAACAGATGGGCGAGACCTTAAAGGCAGTGGTGAGGAAATCGGAAGTTCCGCTGTTTTGTTTCTCAATCCGTTGCCTGGCAACTGACAAGGTCGTCCACGAATTCTTTGACCCGAAGAAGTATCCGCCTCCAGCGGAAGGCCACGACGGAGCTCCGGTGACCGAGCGACTGGCAGAACTTTATAAGTCTGCAGCGTCAAAAACCAAGCCCAAACCGGCGGCTGCTGCAAAGGTCGAGGCCAAACCGGCGAAGACCGAGTCGAAACCTGCCAAAGTTGAAGCAGCCAAGCCAGCAGAGACAAAGTCCAAGGCGACTGCCAAGCCAGCGGTTGAAGAAGCCCCTAAGAAAAAGGCGCCTGCCAAGGGAGCCGCCCCAACGGCACCCACAAAGAAAGTCGTGAAAAAAGCTCGTTGACGATTGGAAGAGACGGCAGATGAACCTCATTGCCATTGGAGCCAGTCAGACCGCCGGGTTAGAATCCCCCAACGAAACCAGCACCGGCAAATCCGTGTCGGCCGCAAATCGGGGGCGTCGTTCAGAATGTCGATTCTGCCAGGAGACCGGATCATGAGCGTTGGCTCTTCGTTGTCGTTCTCTCGATTCTGCCGCGCAACGTCTGGCGGCTTCGCTGCGATCCTCATAGTTACTCAAGCGTGCAGCTTCTGCCAGAGTGTGTTTGCAGATCCGCAGGAAACGGCCCCTTCTGCCACGAATCCTTCCAAGGAACCTGCTTCGCGATTCAAGCAGGGGTACAGGCTGCAGGATCTGGATGACCCCGCCCTGCCCTTGCAACCCAAACAGGGCGTGACGGCTGCAGAGCAGTTACGGAATGAGGCTGTCGCCTGGTTCATGGCTGGTCGACTGCTGGAAAAACGCAGCCCTGACGACCCGAAGTCCGCTGTGAAAGCCTACCGGAAGGCTCTCTCACTCGATCCCAAGGCGATTGAAGTCTATCGCCATTTGATCCCACTCGAATTCCAGATGGGTGACGCCGAGTCGGCCATTCAATCGGCTGCAAAGGCTGTTGAGATCGATCCGGAAGAGTTCGAATTCTGGCAGATGCTGGCGGCACAGGCTGCTATCTCGGGTAAGTTGCCGGAAGCAATCCGTCACCTGGAAAAAGCCTTGAAGTCTCCCCGGATCGCCAAAGATTCCGTGGAGTTCATGGGACTCAATAAGAATCTCGGCTCACTGTACGCAGCGACGGGTCAGATTGATAAAGCCGCAGACTGCTTCGAAGTCGTTTTCGATGCGCTGGTCTATCCCGAAAAGTACAAGCTGGATTCCCGCGTGAAATCCAAGATGCTGGCCGATCCGCAGACCAGCTACGAACGACTCGGACAGATCTTCCTGGAAGCCAAGCGAGTAAAGCTGGCCAGTCAGGCGATTGAATTGGCCGGGAAATCGAGTCGCATTGGCGCAGGGAATCTGAGTTACTATCGATCCCGTGTGCTGCTCCTCTCTGACAAACCTGAAGAAGCACTTGCCGAAATCCAGAAGTATCTCGATGCCCAGCGGACATCCAAGGGGCGCGATGCTTACAAGCTGCTCGCCGATATTTTCGAGAAGTTGAAGCGTTCAGATGAATTGATCGCTTTCCTTGAAACATTGGCCAGCAAGGATGAGCATAACCTTCAATTGCAATTCTTCCTGGCAGAACGATTGACCGCTGCGAACGAGCTTGAGCGGGCTCAAAAAATTTATGAAGCGGCACTACCACAGGGTGCAGACGCCACCGGCTACGTTGGCCTTGCTCGAGTGCTGCGAAAGATGAAGAAGCCCAAAGAGCTGCTGGACTTGTTTGAACGCGGCATGACAAAGTTGGGGCCAGAAGGGTTGGCCCAACTCGAAGCGGAACTCAAGTCCGTTTCCGAAGACGTACCAACGGTCGATTCATTGCTGGCTTCAGGACGCGAACAGGCAAAAACAGATCCGCCGCAGTTGACCTTCGAAAAAGCATATGTCCTGGCCGGACTGGCCAAGACGCTCGACCGAGTCGATGACGCACTGGAGTTCTATCGAGCTGCGATCAAGCTGCGAAAAGAGCAGAATATTCAGCTCTATACAGAAGCGGGGACCGTACTGCTAAAAGCACATCGCTACGAAGCTGCGGAAGAGTTCTTCAAGGAAGGGCTTGCAGATCGGCGGACTCCTGCGGAAAGAGCCGACTTACTCAGCATGCTGGCACGCGCTCAACTCCTGAATGGTCGCCTGAAGGAATCGATCGAATCGATCGAAGAAGCATTACGAATTGAACCAACTGATCTGGCGCACCTGTTTGACGAAGCTTGGATCTACAGCCATTCCCGACAATGGGACCAGGCAATCGCAAAATTTGAGAAGTTGCGAGAAATGTCACCGGACAATAAGCGGCTTCAACGGTTGGTCCAGTTCAGCATCTCCAATATCTATGTCCAGAAAGGGGACTTCCGCAAAGGGGAAGTGATTCTGGAAAAGATCCTGGAAGTCGATCCAGAAGACACTCAGGTCAACAACGACCTCGGCTACCTGTGGGCGGATCAGGGTAAGAATCTGGAACAGGCCGAGAAGATGATTCGCAAGGCGGTTGCGGCGGAACCTGAAAACGGAGCGTACCTCGACAGCTTGGGATGGGTACTGTTCAAGCTTGGCCGTTACGAAGAAGCGGTTGGTCCGATCGAGCAAGCTGTTAAGAAAAACACTGGCGGAGACAACACGCTCTTGGATCATCTTGGCGATGTTCAGTTGAAGCTGAAGCAGGTCGACAAAGCCGTTGAATCCTGGAAGCGATCGCTTAAGAGCACCGAAGAAGACAAGTTTGCTGACCCACAGCTTCTGGAGCGATTGCGTGATAAACTGAAGCAGTACGCACCCCAGTCCAATCAGCCGAAGCCTGCGACTCCGGGGTCCCCGTGAGACGCTGAACGGGCACAACGGGTGCTACCGAATTCACCTGGTCCAGGAAACAAGGCCTGAGACCTTCCTCAAACACATTTCGAACATTTGTCGGGATTTGAATTACAATGGCAGGGCATTCCCATTGGGCGAATATCGCCTTCAAGAAGGGACTCGTTGACAAGAAACGTGGCAAGCTGTTTGGCAAGCTCGCACGTTATATCATCGTTGCCGCACGACGTGGCGGTGGTGACCCGGCTGCGAACCTGGCATTACGCTATGCGATTGACCGTGCACGCAAGGCATCAATGTCCAACGACACGATTGAGCGGGCCGTCAAAAAAGGGACGGGCGAACTCGGCGTCGAAACATTTGACGAAGTGATGTACGAGGGATATGGCCCGCACGGCGTCGCCGTCTTATGCGAAATCCTGACGGAAAATCGAAACCGAACGGCCGGTGAAGTTCGTAAGATCTTCGAAATTAACGGCGGCAACCTGGGGACCACAGGCTGTGTCGGCTGGATGTTCGAACGCAAGGGTGTATTCGTCATAACGTCCAAGCACACGACGGAAGATCGTCTATTTGAAATCGCACTGGAGGCTGGGGCGAGCGACGTAAAAGCTGTCGGGGACAACTTCGAAGTGACGTGTGATCCTGATGCTTTTCAGAGTGTCACAGCAGCATTGGAAGCCGCGGCGATTCCGACCGAATCTGCCGAATTAGCACGTATCGCCGGGACGACCGTTGAACTCGATCTGGATTCCGCTCGTTCAGTCTTGAAACTGATGGAAGCCCTGGAAGATCACGACGATATCCAGAGCGTGTATGCAAACTTCAATATTCCAGATACCGTGATGGCTGAACTGGCCTCTGAGGACTAGTCCGTCGTCACTGCCAAAGTTTCGGGTTCCGTAGCCACGTTTGCCAGAACGACAGCAAGCCTCAAAACCAGGCCGTGATAAAGCAGCAGGCATTGGCTTGCGGCCGCTCGAATTGGATTGAGGGGACTCCCCTCATTAGGACAACAGGGATGGCGCGTCAAAAGGTGATCGAAGGGGGAGCTTCAGGAGGAGGTGCGGGAAGCATTCCGCCTGACCCGCCACTCGGTCAGTTCAACCCCGATGACGAACGCTTTGACGACGAATTGCGTCCGCAAAAGTTGAACGAAGTCGTTGGCCAGCGGAAGGTCGTGGGACGGCTGAAAATCGTGCTCGACGCCACCCTGAAGCGTAAAGAAGCACTCGGCCATATCTTGTTCGACGGCCCACCGGGACTCGGCAAGACAACTCTGGCCATGACACTCGCCCGCGAGATGGGAACCGAATGTCAGATCACTTCCGGTCCATCACTGATGGCCCCGAAAGATCTGCTCTCCTATCTGACCAACGCCAGCTATGGATCCGTTCTGTTCATCGACGAAATCCATCGACTCCCCCCTGCCGTGGAAGAGTTCATCTATCCTGTGATGGAAGATTTTCGCGTCGATATTGTGCTGGGCGAGGGTTTGAATGCCCGCACGATCAACATGAAGTTGAAACCATTCACGATTATCGGTGCGACGACCCGAAGCGGAATGCTGACGGCACCTCTGCGCGACCGATTCGTCTTTCGCGAACATCTCGATTTCTACGATGTGACAGACCTGACCGAGATCGTTCGCCGGAATGCTCGCAAACTGCGAACAGAGATCGCCGATGATGCTGCGGGTTTAATCGCCGATCGCAGCAGAGGTACACCTCGCAAGGCCAACAACCTGTTGCGCTGGACACGTGACTTTGCGACGGTCCATGAAGCGACCGGAAATATTACGCGCCCCATCGCGGATGACGCCCTGGCCATGCTGGAAGTCGATTCGCTCGGATTGGAAGCTCAGGATCGCCGCTACCTGACAACTCTCGTGAATGTCTTTTCGGGAGGACCAGCGGGTGTGGCCGCGATCGGACATACGATGAACATCCCTCCGGATACGCTGGAAGACGAAGTCGAACCGTTCATGCTTCGACTGGGATTCATCCAGCGAACTCCGCGTGGTCGGACAATTACAGCGGCCGGTTTGCGGCACCTGGGCCTGACGCCCCCGACGGACGAAGGCGGCGATCGCCAGCCACGCCTTTTCTAATCGTTCTCTCCGCGGCTGCAATAACAACGGCGACTCTTTGTGATCGCACCGCAACCAAGCCCCACAATCCCGCCGTCAGTTTGATGCAGTTATCTCTGACACCAAAAACATCAAACTTCCACGCTGACCGAAACTGCTGATTCATCGAGATCAACAGCAAGGTCCCGCTGCAGAACTTTTATTAGCGTTCATCAGTGTTCATCAGCGGTGCCAGATCTTGTCTAGTCATCCGACAAGTTCGCGAATGGGCTGGCGATCATCCAACAGATGTTGAGGACGGCCATTGAAATCGGGCAGCTTGATGTCCTGATTTATTCCCAGCACATGGTAAATGGTACTCATCACGTTTTGGAAGCTGGTCTTCCCGTTGATCGACCGTTCGGCTCGGGAATCCGTTTCGCCAATCACCTGCCCCATGGTCAGACCGCCGCCGTAGAACAGAGCGCATCCCGCATCGGCCCAATGCTCTCGACCAGGTCCCAGGGGAGTAATTTTCGGAGTTCGTCCAAACTCGCCCAGCACAACGACCAACACGTCGTCCTGCAATCCACGGTCTTTCAGATCGTTGACCAGTGCGGCGATACTCATATCGAGGACCGGCATCAGGCATTTCAGCGCGAAGAAGATATCCCCGTCAGCGCTGCTGTGATGATCCCACTCGGCGGCATGCAGTGTGACGACGCGAACACCTGCCTCCACGAGTCGACGGGCCATCAGAAACGGCTTTCCATTCCAGTCGTACATCAGGTGCTTGGCCGTCTGGTGCGGATACTTGCCAGCCTTATGGCCATATCGTGCCAGGGTCTCGGGAGTCTCTGTCGACAGATCGAACGCATCACGCACCTTCGGTGAAGCGATCATTTCCAATGCCTGGGCCTGGAATCGATCGAGTCCTCCGAAACCATCACGCTGCTCGATATTTCGGTGCAGAGTATCAAATGCCGTGAGCAACGCCTTTCGATTTTCCAGTTGAGCCAGGTTCTTGACCGGAGTCAGGTCGCTCAGCGATTCCTTGAGTGGTCGGAAGGGGGCGTGCCCTGCCCCGGCGTAATGTGGCTTTTCGTAGTCGAACATGTCCGACGATTCACTCAGGCTGACATATGTCGGCAGCGATGCATTTGTTGGCGCGAGTCGACTGACGATTGATCCAAAGGCGGGACGCTTGCCAGCGCTGCGAGGGAGTCCGGTGTAAACTTCGCTCAGATAATGATCGTTCTCAACGGAGCGAATTCCCCGAACGAGTGCGGTGCGATCCATCATCGCCGCCTGCCGAGGCATATGTTCGCAGATTTGTACCCCGGGCAGACTGGTTGAAATGGGGGAAAATGGCCCACGGTATTCGACCGGAGCATGTGGCTTCAGGTCCCACATATCGATGTGCGATGGGCCCCCATTCAAAACAACATAAATCACAGACTTCGGTCGACGCTGGATCTGTTGAGCAGGGTTTGCAGACGCTTCGTGGCGCAACAAATCAGACAGCGTCAGGCCGCCCAG
>CAIWEX010001153.1 GCA_903911795.1 uncultured Schlesneria sp. | reverse complement strand
TCCATAGCTTATCCCAAAGTATAAACAACGATCCTATGGTATCGCCATTGATCAGGGTCGTCACATTGCCATTTTCGGCGTGTCACCACTAAACCCCTGTGTTTCAGGCCTTTTGCAAATTCTTTTTGGAAAAATAGGCGTCGGTCACAGGGCGTGCATTACTGCAGAGTCATTCAAGATTCGCACAAGTGGCTCAACGAAACAGGAAACAATACCATGGCCAACAAGACCTTGTTCCAGACGATTGCTGGACGATTTCTGCCACACACGGACGCCCGAAACGAAGCGGGTGCCCCGGCCTACAAGTTGTCTCCGCAGCAGACCCTGGCTCAGTACGCAAGCACGGGATGCTTCAACAGCACGTTCTACGCCAGTGCCGCTGAGCAGCTCGATCAGGTGCTGTCTCTCTGCAACGAAGTGCCACCAGAGTTTATCGCTCGCACGGCACTCTATGTTCGCCAGCGAAACCATATGAAAGATATGCCAGCACTGCTGTGCGCCGTTCTGTCTGTGAAGAGTCCAGGATTGATGGCCGAGATTTTTGACCGAGTGATCGACAACGGCAAGATGCTGCGTAACTTCGTGCAGATCATTCGATCAGGTGTGGTGGGACGTAAGAGCCTGGGAACATTGCCAAAGCGACTGGTTTGCCAGTGGATCGAATCGCGAACCGATGAGCAGTTGTTCCAGGCATCGATCGGGAACGCCCCGTCGCTGGCCGACGTGATTAAGATGGTTCACCCGAAGCCGTCGACGGCGACGCGAACGGCGTTGTTTGGATACCTGCTTGGTCGCGAACACGACGCGTCTGTGCTGCCAGACCTGGTCCAGCAGTACGAAAAGTTTCGGCGCAACACAAACCCTGGCAAAGTTCCTGTTCCAGATGTGCCATTCCAACTGCTGACGGCACTCCCATTGACGAAGAAGGATTGGTGTCAGATTGCTCGAAATGCCTCCTGGCAGACGACCCGTATGAACCTGAATACATTCCAGCGACACGGCGTATTCGAAAACCAGGAACTGACTGGATTGATCGCGAACCGCTTGCGGGATCGTGATCAGATCGCTCGTTCACGAGTGCTGCCGTACCAGTTGCTGGCCGCTTTCATGAATGCCGAGGAATCGATCCCAACCTTGATTCGTAATGCCTTGCAGGACGCAATGGAGGTTGCCATCGAAAACGTTCCGGAGATTAATGGCCAGATTTATGTCTGTCCCGATATCTCTGGTTCGATGCGAACGCCAATTACCGGTGTCCGGGAAGGCGCGACTTCGAAAGTTCGGTGCATTGACGTGGCGGCCCTCGTCGCCGCAGCCTTACTGCGAAAGAATCCGAACGCCGAGGTGATTCCGTTTGAGTCCAACGTTGTGAAGTGCGATTTGAATCCTCGCGATTCGGTGATGACGAATGCTGCAAAGTTGTCGTCATTGCCAGCGGGAGGAACAAACTGTAGTGCTCCACTGACGGAACTCAATCGACGTCACGCGAAAGGAGATTTGATTGTGTACGTGTCAGACAATGAATCCTGGGTCGACGCACCAAGCTACGGTCGCTTCGGAGGAAGCGTGACCGAAACGATGACGCAATGGTCTCTGTTCAAGCGGCGCAATCCGCAGGCGAACATGATCTGCATCGACATTCAACCGTATGCGACAACGCAGGCGGCTGAGCGATCCGACATTATCAACGTTGGCGGATTCAGCGACCAGGTCTTCGGACTGATCGCGGATGTCGCGGCTGGTCGGTTCACGCAGGATCACTGGGTTCGAGAAATCGAGCGAATGACATTATGACAACGTAACACGCACTGTCGAATGCCGTGGGGAGTACATGTCCAGTGGGGGTCGAACCCCACTCCGTGAAAGCGGAGAACTCTCAACAAACCTCGTCGACAGTGTTTTTCACAAATGGAACGGGAATGGTCCCGTTCGCCAGGAGATACCCAGCACAACGAATGCCGATGGAACTACAAGGTTAAAGCACCCGTGGTCGTGGGTTCGAGTCCCACCAGCCCTATTGCGGTTCAACCGCGTCGCCTGCTCACGCAGGCAATCCGGGGCTGTAGCTCAGTTGGATAGAGCACGTATCTGTTTCATCAATCGTTGTCGTTGTGCTGGGTTTTGTTTTACTTAAATCTGATTGACGACTTTTCGATCACGCTGACTCCATTTTCTGGAATGTGCAAATCATGCCTCCGCAAATCATCGCGACCGACGAAGCGACCGG
>CAIWEX010001152.1 GCA_903911795.1 uncultured Schlesneria sp. | reverse complement strand
TACTCAACTATCGCGATTATCTGCCGCCAAACTTTGAGTCCGATTTTCTGCAGGATCGCGAACAGTATTTTTGGAAGGGCTACCACTGGGCCTTCTATTCGCATTTGGTTTCGGGGCCGTTGTCGCTGATCCTCGGGATGATCCTGATCAGCGATCGATTTCGGTCGCGGTTCCCGAAGTGGCACCGTTACCTCGGCCGAATTCAGGCGATCAACGTCCTGTTTCTGGTGGCACCCAGCGGACTGCTGATGGCGTATTACGCGATGACGGGGCCGATTGCCGCGATGGGCTTTGCGGTCCTGGCGATTGCGACCGCGGTCTGTATGGCTCTCGGATGGCGAACAGCCGTCCAGCGGCGATTCGCCGAACATCGACTCTGGATGCAACGCTGCTTTGTGCTGCTGTGCTCGGCCGTCGTCGTCAGAGTGATCGGTGGGTTACTGACCGTCATCGACTATGGACCGGAGTGGCCCTATCAGGCGGCTGCCTGGGGAAGTTGGCTGGTCCCGCTGCTGTTCTTTGAACTGTCCCGATCACGTCGGCTCCTGTCGATGGCGATGCCGCCGAGCTGATTGACGTTTTCGATTTCGACGAATCCGTCGCCAAATCCAACCAGAGCTGTCCCCTGATGCCCCAGGTCGTGAAGAGTCTGCTGCATGACGCTCAGTTTGGAATAGAGTCGCGGATCATCGGCGGGACCGAAGATGCGGCCTTCGAGGTGGCTAAGTTGGCACTGTGCCGCCGCTTACGTCTACAATTAAGGCGAGTGGAATTCGCTGCAGGCAATCTCCAAGTGAATCTCTCCGCAACCTACTCTGTGACGCGCGACACTGGTATCATCCGCGTTCGCGTTGTCGACACCTTCCCGCGGCTGGTGACGAACATTGCTGACGGTCATTGATGGTTGTGATTGCCTGGCGATCGCGGAATTCTCTAAGGATGCGTTTCGGGTTATGAAGATTCTCGTTGTTGGAAACGGCGGTCGCGAACATGCCATCGTCTGGAAGCTGAAACAGTCACCTCTGGTTACCCATGTCTTTTGTGCACCGGGGAATGCCGGCACCGGGTTGGATGTGACGAATGTGGACATTAAAGCCACAGACATCCCCGGTCTGCTGAAGTTCGCACAGACGGAAAAAATCGATTTGACTGTCGTTGGCCCGGAAGTTCCCCTCGTCGCGGGAATCGTGGACGAGTTCCTCAAAGCCGATCTTCGCATTTTTGGCCCCACGCGCAAGGCCGCAGAACTCGAAGGCTCAAAGACTTTCGCCAAGGAACTGATGAAGCGGGCGAATGTTCCGACGGCTGATTTCCGCGTTTTCACAAACACGGCCGAAGCCATCAGCTACGTCGATGAGAAGGAGCATACTGAGCGATTTGTCGTGAAGGCCGATGGATTGGCAGCAGGAAAAGGGGTCGTCGTCTGTTCGTCGAAAGAGGAAACACGCGATGCCATTCGTCGTATGCTGCTGATGAAGGAATTCGGCGAGGCGAGTGCCCGGATCGTCATCGAAGAGCGACTGGAAGGTGAAGAAGTCAGCCTGCTCGCATTCGTTGATGGTCAAACGATCATCCCTCTCGAAGCCGCCCAGGACCACAAGGCCGCGTTCGACGGAGATACCGGTCCAAATACCGGTGGGATGGGTGCCTACTCACCGACTCCGATGATTACCCCCGAACTGATCGATCTGGTCGTCGAAAAGATCCTGGTTCCAACTGTCCACCAGTTGAAAAAGGAAGGGCGACCGTTTCGAGGCTGCTTGTATGCCGGTCTGATGCTGACCAATCAGGGACCAAAAGTTCTCGAATTCAACGTTCGCCTGGGGGATCCGGAAACTCAGGCCGTCCTGATGCGTCTGAAAACAGACCTCGCCCAACTGATGTACGCGACGGCTGAAGGAAAGCTGGAAGAGATCGAATCCATCGAATGGGACCCACGTCCTTCGGTCTGCGTTGTGATGGCATCGGCCGGATATCCCGGCGACTATGTCAACGGAAAGCCCCTGCGAGGCCTCGAAGAAGCCGCACTCGTTC
>CAIWEX010001151.1 GCA_903911795.1 uncultured Schlesneria sp. | reverse complement strand
CGCTCGGCCCGGCCGCAGCCGCCATCGGCACCAATCGGATGGCGATTACGGCCAGGATGGTGAAGCCAACGACGTCACGATGAAATAATGCTGGCCTGACGGCGGTCGTCATGATGTCGTCTCGCATTCGCCAGTGGGATCACTGATTCGGGAAGTAGTCCTGGCAGTCCCCTTCGCGATACACATCGGCCGTCGCACAGTGGATGCTGCCGCCAAAGGCGTAGGCATTGCGGAAAGGAATCGTGATGACTTCGAAGCCGAGCTTGTCCAACTGGTCGTTCTGATGAACCTCGGTCTCTTCGCAGATGACCGTTTTGGGATCGAGCGTAAGGAAATTCATCGAGAGCCAGATGCTGTACGAGCACAACGGAACCTGCTTGGTGTGCGCTGGCTTGGCGGCCATCACGACTTCCCAGCCGTTACGCTCGAAGAGTGTCTCCTTGCCTGGCTCCATGACCATTGGTCGGTTTGGATTGCACATCGCCAATCCGGGGCGCAATGGAACCAGTGAGCAATCGATGTGAATCGGATCCGGGTCGTTCAAAAAATAGACCTTGTGAATCCGATGATTTGGATAGTGCCGCCGTAGCCAGTCGATCCCCTTGAGATTCGTCGTGAAGCCATGTTGGACGAAGATGTCCTTGCCACAACGAGTCGCGTCTGCCGCATCGAACAGCACTTCTTCTTCCGTAGTGACGTAGTGCTGATTGTTGGCTCGCGAGATGATGTGCTCGTGGTTCACGAACCGATCATTGAGGAAGAAATCAACGTGATACGAGCGATCTGAGCACCGCGGCTTTGGCGCGGCAGCATGAACGAAGTTGGGATCGCTTTCGAAATAGTGCTGCAACAGCGGCCGATAGGCCAGGTACTCGAAATATCGTGATCGGTACGACATCGCCGCTTCGAGAATCTCGTTGCCAACCGTCAATAGAACGTCCCGTGCCGGCATCGAACCGATCATCGACGGGATTTGAAAGTCTGGTGTAATGATTGGCTGGCTGAAGTCGATTGCTGTCGGCCGATCGACACGGATGCCACGTTTCCTCAGGACATCGGCCAGGTTGTCCAACTCTTCGTTCCCCTTGTCGAGGATGTGTTGCGGCATCGGCCCAGTCAGCTCGCGGCCTTGTTCATCGTAGTTGTGATACTTGAAGGCGTGCTCGGAAGGAGCAAAGCAACCATTTGTCGCCACTCCGACGATGATGTGACGCAGTGGATCCCATTCATTCCACGAGTTGACCACGACGCGATCAGTGGGTGTTGCTGACAAGGAGGTACCCCTTTTTAAAAGCGTGATGCTGCAGGCCTAAAGTTCAGCGAACTCGATCGCAGTGGCGTTGAAAAAGCGCCTGGTGAATTCGATCGCCGTGGCCGGCTCAAATTGCTTGCAGGTGTAGATATCGACGGAGAAGAACAGGCGCGGAACGTCCCAGGCGTAGAAATGCGCTCCGGACGTTTCCCAATGAATCCAACCGGCCCATCCGTACTTCTCGCACAGATGCGTGACGGGTGAAAGCAGCGTCTTCATGCCAATCACTTCAGACAGCGACGACAGGTACTTACGAATTTCAGCGTCAGAGATTGGTCGAACGGGAATCCCTTCGATGACGAGGCGCTGGCGAAAAATGTCATGCGCAAGATTCTGCATGTGTGGTTCTCACGACGGCCGAAGTATGCCTGAAGCCTGGGCGTGCTAGGCTTCTCCTTTCATGTCCGAACACCGCAGAATTGCGACACGCGAATCGACGAAAATTCAAAACACGTCAGAATTCTCACGACGACATGCAGTTAGGAGCGTTATGCGGTGAGAATTTCGTGTTCAACCCGCAAACAAGTCGGTATCGTCTTCGGCCGCTCCGTGCATTCCAGATGACTCTGCTGGAGATGGAGTTGATCGACGGCGAATCGCTCGCCGTGCGGATTAAACGCGAAAGGCCACGGCCGGTTGCGGAAGTCGCGCAGTTCGCGATTCAGATCGCACGAGGTTCGGATGCCCCTCATCGTCGACCTATGAATCCGAGAAAACCCGAGTAAAGCCAAGCAGAAAAGCCTTGCCCACAATTATTGTGAGCAAGGCTTCTGATGTGGAGCGGAGGGGAGTCGAACCCCAGACCTCTGCATTGCGAACGCAGATATATTTCAAAAAATAAGCACAAAAACGACGTAGTTTTGCAGTTTTGTAAACGAAACTACCTGGAGGCGGCCGTTTTCGTTTACAAAATAAACGCCCCGATG
>CAIWEX010001150.1 GCA_903911795.1 uncultured Schlesneria sp. | reverse complement strand
TTCGCCGAGTCCCGTTGAAACAGGTCCCATTTCCGGGCGACTGATTCCTGGCGGAACTTCGACACCGATCAGCCGCTCGTTAATCAACTGGCGAGCGAAGTAGACGTTCGTCCCATCACGAAAGGTGACGATGACCTGCGACAGGCCGAATTGTGAGACGGAACGCAGTGATTCCAGACCGGGCAGGCCACCCATCGCCATTTCAACGGGAAATGTCACCTGCCGCTCGACCTCTTCCGGGACGAGTGCTTGAGCGACTGTATTGATCTGAATCTGAACGGGCGTGGTGTCGGGGAAGGCATCCAGATTCAGCGACGTCAGGCTGAAGTAGCCACCGACACAGATCAGCATCGCTCCCAGCAGAACCATCCAGCGATGCGACAGAGACCAGGCAATCGTCTTTTCCAGCATGATATGAGCGCGGCTTTACTAAGGGCGGCATTGCTGCACGCAACCAGGGACAACACCGGTCACGGTTTCTCGCGATGAGTTCACGCACCATCGCAAACCCCGAATTCCAGGAATTCGGACACGAGAACCGTTACAGATGTTGAATCGGGCACAACTGTTGAATCAGGGGGTCGCCGATGCGACGTGATTGAGAGTCCAGTCGGATTTCAGGATGTGTCCGCCACGGGCCACAATTTGCGTCCCCGGCTTCAACTTTTCGGATCGAATCTGAACGAGCCCACTGTGACGAATTCCGAGTTCGACATTGATTCTTTCGAAACTCAAATCACCACTCCTGACGAACAACATGGGCTGGCGACCATCGTGCAGAACGGCAGAAGCAGGCACGACCAGTGCCGCATCGTGGCTTCGCAGTATGACCGTCCCTGTCCCAAAGGTATTCGCTCGCAACAGGCGAACTTCATGGCCTGACGATTCGTCCGAAGAGACGACCGGATTGTCGACTTCAGCCCGGACTTGCAACGTGCGAGTCTGCTGGTTCATCTCGGTGCTGATCCAGGTAATCGAGGCATTCAGAATTTCGTCGATTCCATCGGGATCAAACGTCACTTTTTGACCGAGAGCGAGTTTGGCAGCATCTTCCTTGGGAACATCCAGTTTCAACCACATGCGACGGGTGTCGGCGATTTCGAGAATCGGGTTGCCAGCCTGAGCCGTTTCACCCAGAGCGACATCCTGCTTCAGAACAACGCCATCGAAAGTGGCTCGCATCGGCAGCAGATTGGAGCTTGTCGATTCACGATCCAGATCCTTCATGATTTCGTCGGGAAGGCCGAGAAACCGAATCCGCCCAGCCCGGTCTGAGTCGGGCAGCTTTTGAAACTCTTCCAATCGCAGACTGAAGCCGAGATTGACCAGATTCTGCTCAGCGTTCTGCAGTCGAACTTTGGCTTCGCGTAATGCAACGCGAGCTTCGCGAACCTGCCGCATCGGAATCGCACCTGTGGCCAGACTCTCCAGATTCGTCAGGATCTCGGCCTTCGATTCCTCGGCAATTAATGCACTGAGAAACTCTGCCTTCGATTGACCGACTTCTGCGGCGTCAACAATGACCAGAACATCACCGCGGCGGATCGTCTCGCCAACATGTTTGCAGACCTGCCAGACAGTCCCCGTCGTTCGAGCGGACAGGCTGGCGGTATGTCGTTCGTCGTATGTAATAACGCCGGTTGTTTGAACGCGTTCCGCGATCGGCTTTTGTTCAACCGTCGCCATCGTGATGCCGGACAAGGCCAGCGAATTTTCCGAAGGGAAGGTGACCTTCCATTCGCCCGTTTCCGCATGTTCAAGATCGACTTTTTCAGCTTTCACGGCTTCAACGGCGTGATGATCTGCTGGTTTATCCGAATGAGGCTCATTTGCGGAATGCGAGCCGCCTAAGTTAAACGTCCAGTGCGTCTGATGACCGAAAGCCCCAACGGCAAGAAGTGCCGCAAGAATGCCCAAATACCGAGCACCCTTGAGGACCGGAGCAATCGCTGCAAATCCCGTTCGACCGGTACTTGTAGTTGGTTTCAAATTCGACATAACCCATCCCCTAATTTAAGCTTCCGCCAGCAAGAGTTGAAAATCGACAGATCTCGAATGTCAAACCCCTGCGAGTCCTCAACGGCGTGAGGCTCTCGAAATCTTAAGAAAGCAACATCTGTGCCGAGCCGCACTGATACGTGGGTCACCGACATGTCACAACCTGTTTTGAGGGAATGCTTTCGGATAACCGAAGAGGCTCGAGGTACATGTGAACTCGCGACGTGAACTTTCAAGTTGTATCCCGCTACCGTACGTACCAAGTCAGGACAATCCCTCGATCTGGCAAAATCCGTGTCAGGAAATCCCTGACATGGCGTGGATTCAAGTCCCCGTAATGACACTTGAATCCGCCGCATCCGAGGAGGAGCTTCCATCACTCCATCGACTGCGTCTCCGACAGAAGATTTGTACGCTCAATCGAGATTTCATACAAATAGATTGTTTGACGACAATGCATCGAGTTTCTCGATGCTTCGAGCACTGGGAAATGAGGTGTTCCGCAGAGCAGCACGCTCGTTCCGATGCCAACGTCAGCATGCACGAATCAATGCGATTGAAACGTCTGCTGAACTGGCTGCGGTTCCCTGGCTGAATCCAGTGACGCAATAGTTCCGACCGCCAGAATTACTACGACCACAGTAATTGGGTGATGCCCCCGACGTCGTAGTCCGGATCGAAGTTTTCAACGAACCGCTGTCGGGTTCGCTCGGGTGACGACACCAGGTTGAATCGATCGCACAGCGATTCCGGTTGGAAACGAAACTTCGGCCGCGCGGCCGACCTCAATTCCGACCGTTCACACGGTTACGCACACCCTTTGATTTGCTTAATCATTCCAGATCAGTACTTCCGAAACCCCGCTGCGCGACTGGCCACGATGGGTGAAGACGATGCGAGTTTTCGATGACTTCACTGGGGCGAAGCGAGCTTCGTTCCATTGACTGCCGAGCGGTTGTTCTGGGGATTTCCTGACATTGGCGACATCGCGCCATTCGCTGCCAGTCCAGTGCTGGATCACATATGACGTGGGTGGCTGCACGCCCCCTTTGTCGTCGTAGATGGCCAGTTCCAATCGACGGAATTCGACCTCGCGACCGAAGTCAATCTCCAGCCAATCGGACTCGGACTTCGACTCGTAGCTTGTCCAGCGGTTCATCGGTGAGGGGAGAAAGACCGTCTTGCCGTCGATGGCGCTGGACGGCTTGCCGCCGAAACGATCCGTGAATGAGGCTGATGCCTTCGGAAAGCCGTCCGGCTTGGGGTTCCAAGCGAGATTGCCAGCGGGTGGCGGAGTCGCTTCCAGAGGGAGCCTGGCGTCACCCCAGGCTTCAATCTCAGTCAGGCCAGACTTGCCATCGTTTGGATGATGCAGGGTGACTCGCATTTTCGAGATTTCGGTCGGGTCGATTTTCACGACGTTGGCACGGTGACCACGCGGGTTTTCGAGGTCGGTGCTCTGCGACTTGATCGGACGCCATTCATTGTCGACCCACGTTTCCAGCTCAATCCGCAGTGGCGTACGCACGATCGAGTTCTTTTCGGAGCTGTCGTCAAGCACATAAAGCTTGATGGTATGGATCGCCCGTTTCACTCCGAACTCGACGACGACCCAGTCGCGATCATTCGGAGAACCTTCACACGTCCAGCGGTTCGGTGGATGAAGCACGTACCAGTAATTGCCGTCGTTCAGCTTGCTGACAGACGTCTTCGGTGATGAATACGACGCAGTCAGTCGTGGAAAGTAATCTCCGTCGTTGTTAACAGCAAAATTGACGGGAACGACTTCCGGATCTTTCGTCGCCGATGTGCGAACCGACGGCAATGGAACTCCGTGCCGGATCGAAATCGACTCAAGCGTTCTGGATGTCGCGAGCTTCTTGCCATTCAAGAGAACATGGAAACCGACCCCGAAATTGTATCTGACGCCAGTCTTGTCCCACACGACGCTGACACGATGACCACGATACGGGAGATCGTCGAGTGCGAAGTAGTCCCAGTCATCAGGAGCGAGTGGATTTACGACGAGCGTATCGTCATCCCTCGGCTCCAGACCGACCAATCCTGTGATGACAAGGTCGCAAAAACCCGAATGGAAATAATGTTCGGAGTGATTGTAACCGTCATGCCCCTCAAATGAGCCCGAGTCGGGATGCAGGGCCTCGGCGAGATACGGTTTGCCGTTCTTCCGATGCGAGCGTGCATAGATTTGCAGCAGGTTGAGATAGTCGGCCTTGGTCGGAACGGCCTTCGCTGCGGCTGCTGGAAGTGACTCAGCGACATGGCTCTGCAGCAGATTTGCCAGCCCCTTCAGCGTCTGCGTCGTTGCATAGGGCCACGATTGACCACTCCACCAGCAGCATGACTTCTGCAACAGGAACATCGGGTCGTTCCTTTCGACGGTAGAAGGGCCGAAATCTGCATAGAATCCGTCGCGATTCATCAGTTTCGACCAGGCGGCTTCATAGCCCTTGCCACGGTCAAGCATGTTGAACTGCCATGGGACGTAACCGATCAACTCGCGTCCGTGTGAGTCGCCCGCAAACTGACCGTCTTCGTATGTCTTCGTCATCGCCCTGATTTTGTGGCCATCTCGTTCCTCGTCGTTTTTGAAGACCGGAAAGAAGAATTGTCTCTTTTCGTCCCACAGCAACTTCTGCATCGCTGTCTTCAGCGATTCGGCCTTCTTATCGAAGCGATCGGCGATGTCATTCTTCGTCGCCAGGCGAGCCAGCTTTGCAATGGCCACAGCATCGGCCCACATGTAGGCATTGAACGACGGCCGATAGCTCGGAGCACCTCGTAAAATATCCTTGGTCTGCCGGCTGTTGATATTGAACTCCATGCCGTCATCATGGCCCGTCTGCCAGAAGAGTCCGACGCCTGGAACGAAATGCCGTTGCTCCCAGCCTTCATAATTCTTGATCAGATCCGGCAGCAGATCGATCAGCAATGCGTCGTCGCGATGTACCTGATTGACGGCCCATGCACTGTCAGCAAGCCACGTCGAATAATTTCTCGGCTGAGCCCCCGGCGTACGGAACCAGTACTTCAAATAATCGCGAGCAATCCTTGGCTGCCGCAGCCATCGAGCCTCGTAAAGCTGATGCCCTGCCGGGCAACTGATCGCGCCGTAAGCCCCCGACCAAAACGGTCGGTCGATGAATTCCGTGAATGAGTATCCGCTGTTTGGAGAACCGTACGTGAGATGCTTCGTCATCAGTTCCCATCGGTAATAATAGGTCGCCGTGATCTCCTTGTCAGGGCATTCGAAGAATGGAATCTGTTCGGCGTACCAATCCCAGTCGCGGTTATCCCAGAACGTCTGGCTCTCAAGCAGCTTCTGTTTGTCGAGAACTTGAGCCGAAGTGGTGTGCGACGCCATCGCAACAACGACGACAACGATCGCGAGTCGGACAAAGTTCATGCGGCTACTCAATCCTGTGGGCTTCGACCGTTCAGTCGTCGACATATCTGCTATTCCCATGCTTGAACAACTTGATCGAGAAGAGCGTGAAAGGACGCCTTTTACTTGCTCGATGCGGGATTGATGCTGCGAAGCTCGGGGTGAGAGGTCGCGGCTTCAATGGACTTAATCGCCGCTTCAACGGCAGAAACTCGTCGATTGTTCAGTTCTCCCGCGGGAAATTCGCCTCGTGCACATTGCGCATTCAGTTCGACAATCAGTTCTTTCAGTTCCGGGATTGCGTGCTTGGCGGCCGTACCATATTTGGCAATTTCCTTCATGATTTCGCCTGTTCGATTCTCGCTGCCATGCCCCCCTTGAGTCTTGGCGAACAATATCCCGACCTCGACCCCTTCCTTGAAGTGGTATTTCGTCAAGGCCTTGAATCCACCCATACGGATTTCGTTGCCGAACATGGTGTCGGCGGGGCTTCGCGTTTTGACGGCGGCGTGGATGTCCGGAGCCAACGCCTGAACATCTTCGAGAGAGAGTTTGTTTTCGAAGAAGCCTCGCAGTGTTGCTCTTGCCATGCCGTCTGCATTTGATGCGATCGCTCGAATCGCGGGATAAAGAAGGTCGCCGTCAACTCCCTTCAAGGCATCTGCCATCTGGCCGGTAAACAGCCCGGCGGCAAGCTGACCGTGAGTCAGCTGAACTGGATCGTCCCAATGGATCGGGGCGACTGGCTCCGCGGTCTTTGCGACTGCCCTGAGAATCTCGGGAAGTGCGGGCTTTGCTTTCACGCCCAGTTTACGAATGCCCTGTGCCGCTTTGAATCGCAACCATCGGTCATCGTGCGAAAGTAGGCGAATCAGAACAGGAAGGGCGTCAACGCTTCTCAGTAGACCGAGGGTTTCGCAGGCCCCCTGGCGCAGGTGCTTGTCGGGCCCTTCGGCCATCTTGATCAAATCGGGAATCAACGGATCTGTGTCAGGTCGAGTGGCGATTTCTTCGGCGGCCCAGCTACGCACGACCGGCGACCAATCGGCAAACGCGGCCATCAATTCCGGAACGGATTTCGTTTTGCGATCCGTGTCGAATCGCGCGGATGCGACTGCCGCCGCGACTTCCTGCTTGCTGAGTCGACACGCCGGGTTCGCCTGATTGCCGGTGAGAACGATTTTCTTCAGCGGCAATGCATAAGTCAGCACATAGGTCGCATTGGGGCTCAGACCATAGTAGCTGCTCTTGCCGTAGTAGGTGTTGTCATCCGTCTTGCCGGGGCCGTATTGCTCGCCCCCGTCGTAAGTGAATGATCCGTCGCTGCGTCGCACAAGGTCGAAATGCCATGACGACTCCTTGAAGAACGCCGCTGTCGCGTCGGGACCGCCAACGTCTGCTCCCAGTGCACCCCACAAATAACTGAAGCCCTGGCCGGTATGTCCGCATTCGCGACTTCGATAGCTCGCGACAGTCATTTTCGAGAAGAACTGAGCCTCGGTGACTTTGCTGTCTTGCAGACCGAACAGTACCGCACTCATCGCGCTCTTGCCGTTGTTATCATGAAACGGCCAAGGTTCGTGCTCACCGTAGGGAATTGTCCCTTTGTCGACGAAATAGCCGAAGAACTTCGCCGCGCGTTCGATGGCAGGATCGATCTCTTCATCCTGCACTCCGCACTTCTTGCCGAAGAGAATTGCCAGGTTGGCTGGAAGTCCTGCCTGATTGACCGGGCCATAGGGCGGAATCGAACCGTGCAGCCTTCCGTCCGGCGTGCGATCTGCAAAGCCGTGCCCAAACGTTCCGTACATACTCTGTCCACGAGCCAGCGCTACCGTGATGGCATGAATCGCCGGCAGCACCGATGAGTCACTGGTCGCGAGATAGTATTCGCATAAGAAGAGCCCACGGTACCCGCTTTCCCATGTTCCCATCCCGATTCGCTCTGACTTTAAAGCGTTAGCAGAGATCTCCTCAGCCAGCTTCTGCAATCGAGGCCGATACGCTTCATTTCCAGTCGCCAGGAACGCGAGCCCGTTGATCGCCCCATGCCAGTTCGCTGGAAGCGGCTCCTTCTCCAATGCGACACACGCTTCTGCAAAAATCTTTTTTGATTTCGGACAGGCATAAGGGGCGGTCGCCGAATACGTCCCTATCACTCGCAGCTTGAGTTGTACTTCCTCGGTCTTACCGGCACGCCAGCGAGTCAGCTTCAGAATACCAGCGTTCGATTCTTTCTCTGCTTCCTGGATGGCCATCGCAAAGCTCTTGCGAGCGTCATCCTGAAACGGCTGCCCACCAACGCCGAGAATCACATCATCGACCTGAAGCACTCCATCCGCAGGCGACTTGGCACCGACATGTGTGACCAGGATTTGTCGACTGGCAGCCGTGGTGCGACCTTGCAGTCCATCGAAGTGGGTCGCCGGTCTGGTGTGAATCCAGCCTCGCAGGCCCGTCGCACCGAGGTTGTATGTCAGCGAACGATCCACCTTGGAGTCTTGCGTGAGATCCGGTGGGGTCTTGCCCGGCTCTGCGGCGACACTGAAATTGCTGGCGACAAACACCGAGAATGCACTGCTGAGTAACAAGCGGCAAACATGAGTAGATACAGTCTTCATGAGTGGTTAAACGATCCTTGAGTTCCGGGGAGCAGATCACGTTGAAGGAGGTGTTTCGCGAACAAATCGAGGTCTCTCATGCTAATCCGTGGCACGAGAGGACCTGCTCAATCAATGTACAGAGTAACACGCCGGACCTTTCGGTTCGAGGCATTCTGGTCGCACGTGCTCGACGGAAATTGGCGACTCTTGAATGTTTGTGCATGGCGCGGCAGATCACGTCGATATCTGACCTGTTGTCATCGGCGAGCCTCCGCTATTCTCCTGCGGTGCCATTTCGGACTAGAAGTCGGAATGTGCTCATCAGTCGCCAAACTCGCCGACGGTCAAATTCGGACAATGGCGAGTTCTGGCTGATTGATCGCATTTGACGAGTACGATGTGGCAGGGCACCAGTCGCCCTGTGTTTTGAATTCCTGAAGGTTTGCCGATGTCCCGAGACTTTGCCAACGAGAGCCTGTCGCACGACCCGATTCACGGTTACATCCCATTTATCGCCCGCTCGGGACTTCCGGAAGGTGAGGCGGCCGAACAGGACGTGATTGATCATCCCTGGGTCCAGCGAATGCGGCAGATTCACCAACTGCAAACTGCGTGGTGGGTTTTTCCCTCGGCCGAACATACACGGTTTCAGCATATTCTCGGTGCGATGCACCTTTCGTCCGTTGCGATCGACCACTGGTACGAATCGCTGGTCGATTCCTGCCGCAACGTACCTTCTCGAGCATACGTCGAGAGCCTGTTGCGCATGGCGGCGCTGCTGCACGATGTCGGACATGGGCCGTTCGGCCACTTCTTCGACGAACATTTCCTGCAGCAGTTCGATATCACGCACGAAGACATCGGCGGAGTCATCATCGAGCAGGAACTGGGAGACATCCTTCGCCGGATTCGCCGCAATCCGAATGGTCGGCTTCAACCTTTGGAGGAACTCGATCCGCATCAGATTTCCTGGTTAATCCGTCGTCCCAAGCGGGATGCCGCAGCCGAAGAGGGCCATCCCGACTGGCTGCGTAAGCTGCGGGCGATGTTCAGCGGCATCTACACCGTCGATAACATGGATTTCGTGCTGCGTGACGCGTACATGTCCGGATACAACACCAAGGCGTTCGATTTGAATCGGATCCTGCACTACTCATTCTTCACCCCTGCCGGCCTGACGATTCACTCACGTGGTCTGCCGACGCTGATCAACTTCATCGAAACTCGAGCCAACCTGTTTCGAACGATCTACTTTCACCGCACTGTGCGTGCGGTCGACCTTGCCCTCGAAGAACTCTTTCCAGAAACGATGCCGCATCTGTTCCAGGGAAGCCCGCTCAAGCAACTCGACAAATACCGCAAGCTGACAGAATCGTCGTTTCTCGTCGATGTGATGCGTTGGGCTGACAGCGACCAGCCGGATCTGAAAGAACTGGGGCTTCGCTGGCGGCAGATCCTGGCCAGGCAGGTCCCGTGGAAAATGGCGTGCGAACGAACGTTGAATTTTCATTCGGGGACTGCCGAGCGGACGACCATTTTCTCCGAACCGGACCTGGTTGTTCGCCGAGTTCGCGAGCGACTGCCTGTGGATCTGAAAGAGATTCCGCTGAACATCGACGTGGCCCGACATTACCATCGTCCGAGTGGTCGCCTGCCCGCCGGGGGCCAGAATTTTCTGCTCGACCCTGCCGTGGGGACGACTCAGGAACTTTCGGACGATGATCTGTTTCGGGCTCTGCCGATCAGTTTCTGTATCTTCCGCATCTATTCGAAGGACCACCAGCACGACAGCATTTTGAATTCCGCACTGAACGCCGTTCTGGGGGAAGCGACAGACGCGAAGACGAATATGTGATGAGTCATCACCACGCGACCCGTCACGGATGGCCGACGGTCAGAGATTCGGTGCTGTCTGGCGATTCAACGTAGCTGAGAACAAATCCCGCGGCAGACTTGGTGTAGGTCAACTTGCCAGGGGCAAACTCTTTCGATGATTTGACAGCGTCGGGGCCTGTACGCTGAACGGCGATTGCCAGATTCAGCAATTCCCGACGAATCCGTTGCTGTTCGTATCGAGTCAAGACTCGCCCGAAGGTCGGTAACAAGTCCGTCGAAAGACATCGCAGTCGATCTTCGAGCTTCGTCATTCGTTTGTCTTCAAACAATTGGGCATCAAATGCAGTCCATTGTTTGAGTCGCTCGGCGGGATCTGCTTTGGCAATCGACTCCAAGGTCTGATAGTCGGATCGCAATCGCTTCAGCGAGGTGCGAACGTCTGCGACCGTCATGGTTTTCAGGATTTCCTCGCGAATCTTCTCTTCATCAGTGGCGGAAGCATTTCCCGCCGGCTTCTCGCCAATTCCTACCTCATGAAGGGCTTTCAACAACTTGATTCCCGCTGTCGGGTCTTTCAATTTCTGATCTTCAGCGTCCAGGGTCCGTTCGATCCAGTCGCAGAAGCTCTCTCCTTCCGTTTTCATGCATTCTTCGAGGGATGCCATGGGAGGCAGATTTGCCAATGCCTTTGAGACGCTATCCAATTGTCTAAGCGACAGCATTGGCAGATGCTCGGCCAGGACATCGATCGCGACCTTTTCAATGGCGATGTTTACGAGCACGCCGATCACAACCGGACTGCGGCCACAGTGTCGCCCCAGAATGAAAGTTGCCAGAACGTCATCGACAGCCCCGTCAACATCGCCCGTCGAAAATCGCAGACGAGACCGCAGGATTGCGGCCCGTGATAGCTCGCGAGCTTTCTGCAGATGCGGCAAAAGCAGATTCGGACCTTCATCGTAGTCCAATCCCCAATCGCATGTCGCTGCCTTGGTTCCGCGATGCATTTCTCTCAGTGCATTTCGAAACCTGGAAACAACGGGAGTCAGTTCTGGTGTGACCTTGGTTTGAGGATCTTTGACAGCGGCATCGAAGGCGGTCCGTTCCCCTTCCGTCAATGTGGGCATCACCGCAAACGCCTGCCAGTAGATCAACGCGGCATTTTGAACGGGTTGCTTGCCTGTCTGCGCCGCCGTCGGTTCGGCGGCCGATGCGAATGGGCAGATGCAAAATACGGTCACGAAAAGCAGCGGGGCCAGCACACGGTTTGCCGTGCATTTCGCGTGACTTATGGGATCAGTTTTTTTCTGCATGGAATCAGACCGTGATACGAATGGGTACATGAAAGTCTCCTGTCTTGTCTTGAGGTGTTCGTGATTTGCTTAGCTCGAATTGCTGAAGAAGGGCCGCGCTAGAGAGATTCGTCGAGTAACCGAACGTTGGTGGGTGCTGGAAATGTCGTCCCGGATTGCTGTGCAAGCAGCGAATCAAACTGATCGTCTGATTGAGCGAACGCGTTGCGGAGTTCGAGTAACGTCGGGGGCGATGCGTCGTTTCGAGCCGCAACGACATTGATGGCCCCAAGTGTCGAAAAGTTCTGCTGCTTCGGCTCGGTTTTCGGACGACGAGCAATCTCTGCACGTTGAGGATTTGTGAGTGTCAAAGTCCACCCGACTGTGGCGAGTAGCACAGCTGCGATGCAAACTACCGCGAACAGTTCCGAACGTACATGACGTCGTTTTTCTGCATGCGGACTGGCTGCGAGCGGATGCATAACAGCCTTCTGCGAACGAGTGATCTCGGTTATTGTCGCCTTAACGACGGAATCTGACCAAGGCAGTTCGACCGACGGGATTTCCTTCAGATGCTTGCACAGTCCGGTCACCTGTTCAAATTCGGTCTGGCACGGACCACAACTTGCGATGTGCTGCCGGACTGCTTTCTCTTCGTCGGGCGAAAGACAACCCGCGGCCAACAGGCTGATCTGTTCTTCCCACGATTCACAGGGTGTTGAAGCATTGGAACTCATAGTAACCTCACACTTGATTCCCGTCCCCGGGGAAAAAGGTTCACGTTGAGTGACATTTCTCGCAGTTTTCTCAATCCGTGGTGCAAACGTGATTTCACGGTTCCGAGCGGGCAGCCAATCGTCGCGGCGATTTCGTCCAGGTTGCAGTCTGCAAAAAAGCGGAGTTCAATTACCTGTCGGTGCTCCTCGGGCAATTGACTGACGACAAGCCGCAATCGAAGTGAGTCTTCCAGGCGTTCGGCCGCCTCTGGAGGAGGCAACTCGGAATGCTGCAGGTCCGCTGAAGAGCTTGTATCGAGCGGCGAAAGTCGGGTGGAATCGGGACGTCGCAGGTGTTTCAAGTATCGATGACGCAAAATCCCGTAGAGCCACGTCGAGAACTGGCTGCGACCATCGAATCGTGTCAGAAATCGCCAGGCTTCGAGCAACGTCTCCTGTGCCAGGTCTTCTGCCAGATGAGCGTCGCGGCAAAGTGTCAGTGCGCACGAACAGAGACGTCGGGAATGGTGTTCGGCAAGAAGTCGAAACGCCGCTGCTTCGCCCTGCTGGGCGCGACTGATTAAATCTCGTTCATCGAAGGTGGCAGCGTTCACGATGCCATCAATTCCCTTGTCACCTGAAAAAGGTTCACAAATTCTTGCAGAATTTTTTCCGGAGCGATCAACTGGTCTGTCGACACTGCTGCTGCTGAATGGCCGCGGCGTTTCGTCGGATCTTTCGCACGGCCTTGGCAATCTGGTCAATCGCGTCGTTGTCCTCAAGCAACACCGGATGATGCAAGACGACGAGATCGGCGTCGGCCCGAGTGGCTTCGGCCAATCCACCGACCGCTCGAAAGCGGCGCGTTGCGTGAATCAGATGATTAGCCCGAAAACCCGGGTCCATAGCAATTCCTTCCGCCCGCATCGCTTCGGCAAAAGTGTCACGGGCAAGTCCAGAAAACTGCCCTGGATCGTAGCGAAAGCCAAGCTTGTAATACGCAGGTTGCAACCTACTGGAAGGCAACTGGAGTGGTGACAGGCCAAGATCGGCCACCTCGGCACAAATCCGAACGACCGCATTGCTCCTGCGTTTGTTAAATTCGTCGAGCAGATCGAGTTGCGGAAGGACGATGGCCGCCTGGATTTCAGACAAGGGGTAGGCCTCGTTGCCTCGCATCACGTACCGCTTGATTCGCTCGGCAATCTCGGCTTTTGATGTCAGGATCGCCCCCCCGCGACCTGCCGTCAGCAATTTACTGCCACCGAAACTGAGGACCCCGACGTCGCCCCAAGTTCCGGCACGACACCCGTCGATCATGGCACCTGGGTTCTGGCAGGCATCTTCGACGATGGCAATCGATCGAGATTCCGCGATCTGGCGAAGTTGCGGCATTGGAACAACGCCACCGTGCAGGTGTGACACCAGGATCGCTCGTGTCTTTTCTGTCAGCGCAGTCTCGACCTGATTGACATCAAGCTGCCGTGTTTGCGGATGCAGATCGACGAGGACGGGTACGGCTTTCAACTGCAGGATGTTCTGGAAGTTCGACTTGAAGTCATACGCTGCCACAATGACTTCGTCCCCCGCCTGGACGCCAACGCCATGTAAAGCCAATTCGACGGCCACTGTTCCACTACTGCAGGTTAAGACGTGTTCAACCGAGTGAAACTCGGCTAATCGACGACATAATTCCGGTACGTGTTGGCCGAGATAGCGTCCCCACTCGCCCGATTCCACCATTCCACGCAGGACGTTGGAAACGGCTTCGTTGGGGCGTGGCCAGCCGGGTGGCCCCGCGGGTCTTACGGGACGGCCACCCAGGACCGCAGGTCGTTCGGGATCAGGAATTGTCATGTCGATGGAAGGCACGCAATCAGCTCATTTGGAAAGACTTGCAACGGATCTGGTTGATCAGCAGGGGAGTAAGTTGCCACGCAAGGACGCGTCAGGTCTACTATGCAGAGATCAGACTTCCAGTGTCAATCGGGCAGTCATTTGCCGATCGGTGTTCAAGGGTGGTGTACCATGATCGGGGCCTCGGGTGGCACTGGCGGCAGCCTTGGGCCGCCAGTGTCG
>CAIWEX010001149.1 GCA_903911795.1 uncultured Schlesneria sp. | reverse complement strand
TTCCGGCAAAAGTTTGCTTGCCGAGTTCGGGGTCGAAAGGCTTTCCATGCTGGCGATCGAGTTCCGGCTTGTAGTCCCACGTATCCACATGGCTCAGACCACCAGGACAAAAAATCTGGATGACATTGGTCGCGGTGGCTGGAAAATGCCCGGACTTGGGCGACAACGGATGGCTACCTGCGGAATCCGCTCCGAGCAAACAGTCATCATTGAGAAGCGAAGCCAGCGCAACACCTCCAAACCCCGCACCTGCCAAATTCAAGAATTCGCGGCGAGAAAAATCATGACGACGATGGAGTGGAGTTTTCATGCAATCCCTTGTGCCAATACCGATCAACGGGATTTTATAGCATTGGGAAGCGAAATGCGAATAGCGGCTGGCAGCCGTACTGCGGGTCGGTAGTGGGGGAGTTTGATGCTTCAGGAATTGGAGTCGAAACCGAACGGCCCGGGAGATAAACTGGGCCGTTCGTTGGGCGTGGCAACGTGCGTGACAGAACGGGGGTTTCAAATCCAACAATGCGCGTATTTCGGCGGACGACATGATCCGTGGACCAGCTACATAGCGCGGAGGCGCGGTCTATCGCATGCACACCCGATGAATTCTGGCCCGAACGGATTCGGGCTTTTTCATTTCCGCCGCCCCAATGCTGGTCAGTACCCAGATTTTGAATCTTAATTCAAACTGATGCACTACCTGCTGGTCATTCGTACTGCAAGCTGTTTGACCTCAACGCTCACTGCACCTACGATACGTTGCTGGTTACTCAACTTTTCGGAAATTCCACGTGAACGATTCGATGTCTGAATCTGATGATTGTGTCCACAGTTCCACTCCGCTGGTACCACCGGTCCCCTTGAAGCCGGTGGACTTGCCCCGGATCGAACGGGCCGTGCGCGAGATCCTGGCTGCGGTGGGTGAAGACCCTGATCGCGAAGGACTGCTCGACACCCCGTCGCGAGTTGCCCGGATGTACGCGGAATTGTTCTCGGGATTGCGATCTGACCCCGGTCGCCATCTGCATCGCGTATTTCCTGAGCAATACGATGAACTGGTTCTCGTCAAGGACATCACCTTTAACAGCATGTGTGAGCACCATCTGCTGCCATTCATCGGTACGGCGCACATTGGCTATCTGCCGCGAGGCAAAGTCGTGGGACTTTCCAAGCTAGCCCGTGTCGTGGAAGAAGTATCGCATCGTCCTCAAGTTCAGGAACGAATGACTCATCAGATCGCAGATCTGCTGCAGCAGGAGTTGGATCCCAAAGGAGTCATCGTTGTGATCGAAGCCGCTCATTCCTGCATGACGATCCGCGGGGTGCGTAAGCCAGGTAGCGTGACAATCACCAGTGCCGTCCGAGGTCTGTTCAAGACGAATCACTCCAGCCGTGCCGAAGTGATGGCATTCATCCAGGGCCGCAAATAGCGATCGTCCCGAGCACGCGTCAGGAGCCGCGCCCGTAAGGACGCGATGGATCGACCAACCACGCACATTCCCACTCGTGGAGCACGAGGCGTGTCCTTATTCGCCTCGATATCAGCAGACCTTCAACCAAGATGCGTTGGTTCGCGGAGCGAACCACGACTATCTGGGCCGAAGTGTTGCCGCACGGCTGTTTTCTGGCCAACGTGGGACAAGCTGTGGTAAACCACGGGCAACTGGCCCCGATTTGATCGCAAGTTTACCGGAAACAGTACGATTCTTGTTTCACCAGTGTGGTCGATGCTTCGATCTTCTCACAACACATGAAACGTCAACTATCATGCAAATCATTACATTTGAAACGGCAATCTTGGGCAGAATCACGATTGATTTGCAGAAGAACGAAGTTAATTTTCATGAGGCCAATACAGTCGAAACGCTGCGCCGAAATGAGGAAGGGGACTGGGGCTTCAGCCACATCGGCTGGGGCGAATTTGGCATTGAGTTTCTTGGGACAAATCGTTGGGCATTGCGGAAACGATCGTGGGAAACGATCTCTGAAGGAACCAGTCATTCAGAAGCACTTCCTGCGGCGGAGGCAGTCAGCGTTCGGTGACATTTTCAAATCCCGTGATTTGAGACTTTGATCTGGACGCCTCCCAGAAGCGGGGCAATGTTTCTGTCGAAATCGCGTTTCATCA
>CAIWEX010001148.1 GCA_903911795.1 uncultured Schlesneria sp. | reverse complement strand
TTGCCCTCGCCAGTCTGCATTTCGGCGATCCAGCCGTGTGACATGGCCAGCGCCCCCAGGATTTGGACCAGATGAGGCCTGATTCCATGAACGCGATCTGCAATTTCACGAACGAGAGCAAAGACTTCGACAACGAGATTCTCGTTATCTGGAGACAGCTTGGCCTTAGTGCGACACTGTCTGGCGAGATGCAGTAGATTTTCATCCGTTGCCGTCAATAACTTTTGTGAATCACGCCAGATCCGACTCGCAACAAACTCCCATCGCCAGCGCTGCCACACTTCTGGCAGACGGTAGATAGCTCGCTGATGGGAATTATTACTGGCAGGAATGCGCATGAAATCACCTAGCGACGAACAATTGGTGAAATTCATCGGTCAACCAGGATCCGATGGTTCTGGGTGAACGTGTAAAGCGTCCAGTCCCTCGCATTCCGCGCTGTACAGGAAGGTTTACTTCGTCCAGCAGCACAGTCGCCTGATAGACCGGTTCCGCAGGAGACTCTCCTCCGTCAGTGGTCTTCGATGTGAATTGTCCTCCGAATTTGATTGATAACACGGCAGGAATTTCTGTTTCATTCGCAACACCGATTGCTGCGATTGTTCCGGTCACGATCGCTCCGGGAAATGCATCCAGGCAAACATTGACATGTTGCCCCGGTGAAAGGAACTGCCGGCTGCGCTGATCAATCCACAACGTCGCTTGCCACTTTGAAGTTGGCGCGATTTCACACAAACAATCTTTACGTTGCAGGGGCATCCCGATCAGGCGTGAATTCAGGATTCCAGCCGATTCTTCGGACGGTTCATCAGGAGTCCTTCGAGCCCGCATTCGTAACCCGTTAGTGGAAATCAATCTTCCAGATACATTGGCCCTCAGTTGAAGTCGCTCCAATTCCGTTCGGACATGCGAAATCTGGTCAGTACATGATTCGATCGCAGTTCTCGCTAGCACCATCAAATCGGGATTTCCGCTTGCCTGTGCCAATCGAAAGTCCGTTTCATGTGTTGCCAGCACGCCCTCCATCGCTGCCAACTGTCGGTCGAGTTCCAGGTTTTCCAATTCCAATAACAATGCTCCCTGCTGCACAACGTCCCCTTCCCGGGCGTGAATACTTCGGACCGTGCCGGCAGTCTCCACGTAGACGGGCTGTACTACTCGCGGCTCGAGGACCACTGGCGCTGTCATCGCGTTCCCCAGCGGGCAGAACCACAATCCAATAAGTGCCGCAGTACAACAGGCCGCAGCGACCAGAGACTGAAGTACGGCGCGTGCGGGGGATTTCTGAATGCGGACCATTCGAAGATTCCACTTCAGGAAACGACGTGCTCTTGCCATTAAGAACACCAGGATTACCAACCACGCAATTGCCGCCATTCCGATCGGCTCAAGCATGCCGTACAAAAAAAAAACCAATCCGATCAACATTAGCAGTTGATAACCGAGCGAGGCTACGCCGTAGGTAATCAGTATCAGCGAAGATTCAGAGTCAGGAACCGAAGGGTCGTTAGGTAGTCGAATCCCCAGCAGAAATCTCGCGGCCAATCGCATGATCGATTGGCGACTCTTGGAATACAAATTGGGGACTTCGAGCAAATCGGCCAGAATGTAATATCCGTCAAACCGCAGCAATGGATTGGCGTTGAACAAAAGTGTGGCGATCGAACCGGCCAAAAACACTTGCAGGCAAACCTGATGAAATAACCCAGGAGCGGAGAACCACCACAGCCACAACCCGACTGACGAGATGAAGAGCTCGACATAGACACCAGCCATTGAGATCGCAAGGCGATGTGATTTTCGTTCCAGCATCCACGCATCCGTCACGTCGCAATACATGCATGGACTGAAGAACAGAAAAGCAAGTCCTGTCGATTGACACTCCGCACCAAATCGCTCGCACGCCATTCCGTGCGACAATTCATGCTGAACCTTCAATGTCCCGACTACGATCCACAAAGTCCAGACGCCTTGTCCGGCCAACAGACCAGACACAGCCGGAAGTTCGTAAAAGAACACATCCGCGTGCAATAACAGAAACAACCAGGTTACACAAACGAATATCAACGTTGCAGCCGCGACCGCTGGTGAGTAAATCCACCCCAGGTAATGGGACATCGCTTTTAAGAGAGAGCCGGGATGAAAACCGGGTAGCCGAATGAACAGCGGATTAAGGATCACCGCCCAAACGCCTCGCGATTCCTCCTCGACCGCCTGCACCAGCATACCGGATGACGTACCTGTGCGACGACTCCAGATCAGGCGTTTACTGGCAAGATCCGCAATCAGTCGGAGAACTTCCGCAGGCGCAATGTATGATGGCGCCCCACCCTTTTGAACACTGGCAAGAATTTCACTCAGCGAGCGATGGCCATCCAGTGAATTCAGGATCTGATACTGCAGCACCGGCAGCAAAAAGTACCTGATCCCAACAGGGTCTTTGACAACAACATGCTCTTCTCCGCAGAACGATGTCGCGCGCACCTGCAAATCCGATCTCCGCACCAGCGGAATCGGGCGAAGCGAGGAGGGGACCAGCATCGGACAAAACCTTATTGGTAATTCTGAGGCGGATCGAGAAGCGACCAACCTGAATAGTATACCTCACTTCAAAATGTTAGTAAATACGAATTGATCTGTATCGAGGTGAGTCCACGAGCCCGTCAGATTTCGAAATCAGTAATATTCGGCAACAACGTCATACTCCTTCATCGCACTCGCATTACGGCAGTTCAATGAAAAGCGACACCGCAGGCAATTCGGCTCCAAACAAACACCGTATCGTGATCCTCGGGGGAGGCTTTGCGGGTGTTCACACTGCACTGGAACTGGAACGACGAATGTCGGCTTCCGATCGCCAGGCGATCGAGGTAGTCCTGATTACCAGCGAGAATTACATGGTTTTCCAGCCGCTGCTACCGGAGATGATCGGCGGAACAATTGAACTGCAACATGGTGTAACTCCGATCTGAAGGCTGCTTAAGACGACCCGGATCTACGTGCGAGACGTTCAGCTCATCGATATTGCGGGGCAAAAGGTGGGATTGGCCCCGGGCTTCCAGCCGAGAATTGATGTCCTCGAATACGATCAGCTTGTGATCAGCCTCGGAAGCCGCATCAACTTTTCTCTGGTGCCGGGGATGAAAGAGCATGCCATCCCATTCAAATACCTGGGTGACGCGATGCGGATTCGATACGAAGCCGTCCGCGCCCTTGAAGAGGCGGATATTGAAGTCGATCCCCAGGAAAAACGCAATTTGCTGACGTTCGTCGTCGCAGGGGGGGGGGGGGCTTTTCGGGAGTGGAATGTATCGCCGAATTGCACGATTTCCTGCTGCACGCCATGTCGGCCTATCAGAATCTGGCCCCGAAGGAACTTCGCTGTATTTTGTTGCAGAGTGCTGAGCGAATCCTTCCAGAAGTGGATCAGGTACTCGCAGAATTCGCCCAGCGAATCTTGGAACGTCGCGGGATAGAAATCCAGTTGAATGTACGACTCAACGCCGTCTCAGCCGATGCGGTGATCGTTCAGCCGAAAGGGGCCAACCACTGTGAGTCGCGGTCGGTGGCATTTTGGAGGCGTAGAAACGATCGGCCTCGGCGATTCGATCCGCGAACAGTCGATCGAATCGATCGCCGAACGGAAGGCCGCCAGCCAGATCCTCGGCGGTTAATCGCAATCGGATCGCCACTTCTGAATGAGCTGGTATCGCCAAGTCGTAATAGGGAGCGGCCTTGGTGCCATGCGCCGTGTTGCTGACGGCATCCAACTGTCCGTGAATCACGTAGTCGTGAAACGCGTCTTTGACCGGATGTGTCCCATCGATGTTGCCGAACAGGAGTGCGGTATTGGTTTCGTTCTCGGTGAACAGAATCGTGGGACGGCCGGATGCGGGATGGTCATCGCAATAGGACCGAAAGGTCCCCAGCGTGACATGGTCGGCTCGCAGTGAACCATCATCCTGCTGAACGATGCCGGTTTGCGTTCACACCCCTCGTGAGTGCAAGCCCCAAGCCCAGGTATTCCGAGACCAGAGAGTGGGCAG
>CAIWEX010001147.1 GCA_903911795.1 uncultured Schlesneria sp. | reverse complement strand
GCAGATCTGCGAACGCCTTGGCGGGAATTTCAATTTCTAATGATCCAGGAGCAGCGATCACACACACCTCGGCCGCAATGGCATCTCCCTTCGGATGGAGGCCAAAATTGGCCCGTTCCAGTTGGTCCGGAGCCACTTCCATCAGAAGTGCTCGCAATGGAAGATTTTTCTTGACAGGAGGATTCGCAGTGGTTTGTCCTGAAAAAACCATTCCCTTCAAAAGCACAAGTCCGTCCACAGCGGTGGCCGTTCCTGACTTGACATTGATGACCAACGCCACCTTGTCACGTCGGTCGAGGTTGTTAAAGTCGAGTGTCAAATGTCGCGACGGCTGAATCGCTTTTCGATGAAACGTATCGCGTTCGGTCGCAGTTTTACCGCGACGGTCCAGGTGCTGAATGGGCCCATTCCCGGCGTTGGAAACGATTGCTTCAGTCTCTTTGGGACAGATTTCCAGACTGAGCTTTTGAATCTGCTCAGCCATTCTTTGAATGGCTTTTCGTGCGGCTTGTGAAGCCATGGGCACTGCAGCATCAACCGGTCCTTCGATCCCCTGCCACTGGCGCCGCAGCCATCCCACATAGAAACCGTCGTCCCCCTTGCCTTCGAGGAGTTCATACAGAGATTTCAGATATTTCACACTCAACTGCCGCTGCTGAGCCCACTGGTCCAGTGTCATTGCCAACTGGCCCGCGGGCCGATATCGGAACTCCCAGCAGGCTGTCAGGTATGTTTCATAGTTGACCTTGTGCTGTTCATAGAACTGCAGAATGGCCTGCTCGTAGAACTTGGTCCGGTCGGCAAACGTCGCAACGGGGTACGGCGCGAAGTCCACTCCCGTTGTCGTCAGAATGGCATGATCTGCAACGTGTTGGGCAGCACCATACAGCTTGGCGAACAACCCGGGCGACATCGATAGTGCTTCGCCCGTATTGCTGAACCCTTCTCCTGCAGCAGGATCAACCGGAAACGCCAGCGTCGGCCGGATATCAACGCCGGTCAGATCACGGATGGTATGATCATATTCAGCGTTGGTGAGCCTTCGAGGCAGAACCACGCCCGGATCTCCAGCCAGCTTGCGAGCTTCCCCATCCAGTACCGTTTGCAGCGTCTTGAGAAACTCGGCACGGGCCGTGGCGGTCGGTTGCTGTTTCGCCGACTTGGGAGGCATTTCTTCGCGTTGAACGAAGGTGATGACATGTTCCCACTGCCGAAAATCTTCTGCCGCCGCCTCAGCCGTTTCGTAGCGAGCGAGATTCAATTCCGCTTCAGCCAGCTTGGCATTATGGCATTCCGCACAATTCGCCTGAATGAACGGAACGATCGATTCTCGAAACGGATCGGCTGCAGAACCTGACAGTGCGAGGAGTTGAAATACCGCCACACAGGCAGCAGCCAATGCGATTCGGAATCGAAACAACTGTGGGATCATCGGCGGCTCGATAGGAAGACTTCAATGGAGTACAGCAATGAACAGCACGACGGATCACCATTGATCAACCGCACAAATCGGCAAAAGTTGATTGTTACAGCCGCAAGCTGATTCTTCAATAGTGAGGTTTTCGAAGTCGCTTGCGGAGGCGGATCAGGCGGGTAGCATGAAGTCGTTGGACTGTTTACGGAGCTTTTCATACGGATTTTTCTGAACTGTCACACAAACACAGGATGAATTTCATGTGCAAGATTCTTCGTTTCTGTCCTTCGTTGCTCGTTGCCTGCTTTCTGCTCTGTGGATCATTCGCCATGGCGCAGGAGGACAATTCGAGACACACGAGTAATGCTGCGGCTGATCATGGCGATAGTCATGCGGCCGAGGGACACCACTTCTCACGCGAAGCCCCCTACGATAACTTTCGTCAACGTGAATCGTATCTCATGTGGATGATCCGGTGCATGGGACCGATTGGTCTGCTGATCCCGGTGGCAGGACTGTGCAGTTTCGTGCTGACACTCGTCGTCGTGAGTCGCGGTCAGGGACCGTTTGCCTTTGCTGCACTGGTGTTCCTCGTGCCGATTCCATTTTTGCTCGGGCTGTTTGGTACGGTCCAAGGGATGATTCTGTCTCTTCAGGTCATCGCCACGAGTACCGTCGCACCAAAGCCTTCCGAGATTTCCGACGGTATCGCAACATCGTTATTCAACCCAATGCTTGGCCTGGTGTTTATGACGCCAAGCTATCTGGCAGCGACAATTGGGTCGATTTTCCGTTCTTGCGCGAAACCGGATGCCAATTAGATATGGATCGTGGAAGCCGTGCAGCCAGGAACCTCTCCATGCAACCCATAACGATCTCCGATCGGTATCTCGGCTGTTTCCTTGGCCAGAGCATTGGAGACGCGGTCGGCAGCCCGATTGAAGGGATGGCTCCCGACATGATCTATCAGTTCTTTGGCGATAGCCAGGCTCTGATGCAAGTCCCGGCCGATCGCGAACTGCACTACACGGACGACACCGAAATGATGATCGGCGTCGCTGAGGCTCTCTGCGACGAAGGCCGGATTATCGAAGATCGTCTGGTCGAGCGATTTGTCGCCAATCTGAATCCGGCTCGCGGCTATGGTCCCGGCGCGATTCGGGTCTTGCAGGTGATGTCAGAAGGGGGAAACTGGAAGCACCTGACGGAAACCATGTTTCCGGGTGGATCTTACGGCGATGGAGCGGCGATGCGAGTTGCTCCGGTTGGACTCCTGTTCCACTCAGATCTGGATCGCGTCTGGCATGAGGCACGGTTGTCCGCCCTTCCGACACATGTCCATCCCATGGGAATCGAGGGAGCTCAATTGCTGGCGGTCGCAGTCGCCTGGTTGATGACGCATACCGTGTTTGAGCCTGAGGCAATGTACGCAGAGTTGCTCCGCCGAGCGGTCACAGACGAATTCCGCTGGTTGCTTTCGACCGCCGCGAATCTCTCTGCCGATGATTCGGTCAGCATCCTGGGGAACGGGATTGAAGCTCAACGATCAGTGGTCACGTCAATCGCCTGCTTTGCGCTCGCACCCGATGACTATGTGGAGGCGGTCGGTCGAGCCATCGGTCTGGGAGGTGACACCGATACTTTGGGTGCGATGACCGGAGCACTCAGCGGTACACATCTGGGAGTCGCCGGCCTTCCAGGGAACCTGGTCAATCAGTTGGAAAATGGAGAACGCGGGCGAGATGCGATCATTGCACTCGCGGTTCGTCTTCATGAGCGATTTTGTCTGCCTGCGCTCGTCTGAAAGCGTTTAACGACCGGCCAGCCTTTTTGGCGGGGCCAGAGTCCTGTGCTGAACTGAACAATCCCACGAGGGGACAATCACTCCTGTTGAGTTTGCGTTTCCGTCGCGGCGGGTTCACAATCACCGGGCGATCTTCCGTTTATAATTCCCCAGACAGCGAGCCCGCCGTGAGTCAGACCCTCCCTTCGGAACTTGAGCCTTCCCGTGGAACCAGCTTCGGCCAATGGATGGCATTGATTGCAGCACTGCTCGGCTGGATGTTTGACGGGTTCGAATTGGGCCTGCTCCCACTCGTTGCCCGACCTGCACTGACGGATCTGCTTGCAGATGCCGTCAAGGAACACGGAAACAGCTTCGTTGATCTGTGGGAAGGTGTTTGGACAGCGGGATTCCTCGTCGGAATGTCCACCGGTGGCGTCGTGTTTGGCTGGCTGGGCGATCGTATCGGTCGAGTGCGGGCAATGACGCTCAGCGTGTTTGCCTACTCGGTCTTCTCCGGATTGTGTGCCTTCTCAAGAACTGCCGAAGAATTCTTTATCTATCGATTTGTGGCGGCGCTGGGGATGGGTGGCGAGTGGTCGCTGGGTGTGGCGCTGGTCATGGAAATCTGGCCAAATCGCTCGCGTGCGTTACTCTCAGGATTAATCGGCGCCGCCGCTAATGTCGGCTTCCTGTTGGTTGCCTTGTTCGCGCTGGGACTCGCCAATTTCATCAAGTCCGCTGAAGGATGCCTGCTGGCGACCGGATTGCCACAAACCTGGGTCAGTGCTCTCGTCGCTCATCAAGGATGGCGATTGCTGATGTTGCTGGGGGCTGCTCCAGCAATTTTGACATTCTTCATTCGGCTAGCTGTTCCAGAATCCGAAAAATGGCTGCATGCCAAGGAGCAAGGGGCAACATCGAACTGGGCGACACGCGATCTGTTGGGGGTTGTCGCCGGGGGAGCCGGGGCATTGCTGATCGTCTATCTCTGGTCGCGAAGTTATACAGAAGTTTCTCTGGTGACTCGCATTGCGGGCTCGCTGATTGGACTCGTCATCGCGCTGATCGGATACATGTTTCCGGTGATTCAGTTCCTGAAACGAACTCGCAGTGCCTCGGGTGGAACTGATGAGGTCCGTTCGACTGTGGGACGCTTGTTGATCGGAGCCTGCCTCAGTGGAGTTGCGTTGATTGGGACCTGGGCCTCGATTCAGCGGGCACCATCGTGGGCCAACGACCTGGCGAAAGAGGCTGCCATTAAGCAGGAACTGACGCCTGAGCAGGTAGACGCAGCTCGTATTTCGGCACGTGCTCAGGCGCAGATGTTCTCGGGAATCGGCGCGATCATCGGCACGATTGGTGGAGCATTGCTGGGAAATGTGATCAGCCGCCGTGCGACGTTCACTCTGCTTTGCCTGGGTTCGTTCATCTCGTCGGTCATTTTCTTCCAGATCAACTCGTCATTCGGCCCGTTATTTCTGGCGACTGTGTTTGTCGCAGGAGGGCTGACCGCCTCGTTTTACGGCTGGCTTCCGCTCTATTTGCCGGAGTTGTTCAAAACCAATGTGCGAGCAACAGCACAAGGTTTTTCCTTCAACTTCGGCCGAATTCTGGCCGCAGTGGCGGCATTGCAGACGGGAAACCTGATTGGCTTATTCAAAGGAATTGGTGGCTTACCAACGGCATGTTCCATTATGAGTCTTGTTTATATCGTGGGGATGCTGGTCATCTGGTTAGCACCGGAAACCAAAGGTAAACCACTTCCGGAATAACGGCGCACGGATCATTTCCAAAAGGGGGAGGGCCGAAGCGATGGACAATCCAGATCAAGAAAACGCATCGGGGGCTGAATCCCTGCCTGATGGGCTACCCGAAACCGAAATCGATTCAACGCAGAACGCTGCGACCGTAGATGCCGCCGCAGTCGAATCTGCGGTATCTCTTCCCGTGAACGAAGGTGGCATCGATGCCAATGGCGATCCGATTTTCGATACCAGGCTTTACGTGCCAGACAACGAAGACTGGGACGTCCACATCAAACGAGACTCCGATCGACTTTATTGTTATTCAAAACACCCCGGTCAGGACTGGTTTCATTTGTTGCTGAACGGTGAAATTTACGTTTCACGCCAACACGAAAAATACTGCTTGCGTTGCGCGCTTCGCATGGGTTTCTTGACCGAAGATCGGTTGTTCTGGCAACATCGTGTTCCGAAGAAGAGAAATCGAATCACTCCACTTTGAACTCACGCTGTTCCTCCATTGATGATCAACGTTGTCGAAACATAGGTATCGATCCATGCATTCTGGATTATGGAGATTCGGTGATTGGTATGATCCGATTCCGGATTCTGCCCGAATCACGTTGGGGGAAGGGAATTCACCCATCGTCCGCTCACGTCGCCTGGGGCCGAGCGTCGGATTGAAGAATCTGTATTTCAAGCTGGAAATTACGAATCCCACCGGGTCGTACAAGGACCGCTTTGCCTGTGCCGCCATTTCAGACATGGTTGCTCATGGAAAGACGGAGTGCATTGCGACATCCAGCGGCAATACAGGCGCATCTCTGGCGGCCTATTGTGCAGTAGCCGGAATCAGTTGTGAAATCGCGATTGTCGAAGGGGCGCCCGAGGGGAAGCTGCGCCAGATGCTGGCCTATGGGGCAAAACTGTATCGCATTCGCGGATTTGGAATTGACGCAAAAATCTCGGATCGTGTCATTGAATGCCTGCGAATATTGTCATCACGTCCAACGGCTCAAATGCAGATCAGTGCTTTCGCCTATTGCCCGGTCGGGATGAGCGGCGTGAAATCGATTGGCCTGGAACTGGCCGAACAGGGGCCAGAGCCATGGGATCACATTTTTTGCATGGCAGGTGGCGGTGGCCTCGTCCTCGCAGTCGCTCGTGCCTACGAACAGTTGTATGAATCAGGTTCGGTGCTGCAACTTCCGCGGGTCGAATGCGTTCAGCCGGTCGGGAACAATACCATTTCCGGACCGCTTCGAGCCGGGTTTGAGATTGCCCAGGCGATCCAGTGCACATCAAAAATCAGCGGCCTACAGGTGCCATCCGTGATTGATGGAAATGAAGTGATCAATGCCTGTCGCAAGAATGGGGGGACTGGCCATCTGGTGGAGGATGACTTCATCTGGAAGACTCAATCCCGTCTTGCCAGGGAGGAGGGGATTTTTGCGGAACCTGCAGGATCGACGGCGGTGGCGGGGGCACTTCAAGCGGCAATCGATGGCTCGATTGATCCCAACGCACATGTCGTCTGTCTCGTCACCGGGTCGGCCTTCAAGGATCCGGCTTCGCTGGAAGCGATGGTGCGACACACGTCTGCCCCGCTGATCGATCTGTCAGACCTCGAACGACGCCTGGATTCCGTTCGTTAACTCACGTCAAAAGTTCGTTTGTCGCGACTGATCATTACCACGAACCTGTTGAACATTTCGCTACACGGCTCTTATAGTATTCGTCAAATCTCCTCTTCTTCCGTGGCACGATTCAGGAGCAAGGCCATGCTTCATTCAATCGTTCGTCTGCAAATCGTCCTGCGTTGTTTCATCGTTGGAATAATGCTTCTGGGAATAAGCTACTTCAAACTGGCTGCTGCGGAGTCAGGTAAGCCGGACAATTCGCTTCAGGACGCAAAGCCTGTCGAGGCGCTGGAAGTTCGGATTCCGATCGATTCCAAAGGGGAAACAACGTTCGGTGCTGCAGGCTGTCCAGTTATCGTCACGGGTTCGCAGGTCTGGAATCTGAAACGTGGTGAAATCCAGGCAGAACTGGACGGGACCGTTGAACGAAACTCGATTACCGTTCTGTCAGACGACGGCAGGTATTTCGCCGCGGCGATGAAATCAAAGAATCAGGAGAACACTCCCGTTTGTGTCTGGTCTACAGAAACAGGGAAGAAGGTTTGCGAGATTCCCGGAACCCCCAAACGGTATGCAGATCTGATCGTCTTTTCAAAAAGCAATTTGCTGATTCTCGGCGGAAGATCGACTCCTGATTTTCAGGTCTGGAACGTCGATGATGGCAAGCAAGCCAAGACGATCGATGTGAAGGCCAAACGCGTCGAACAGGGAAAGGTCGCGTTCTCGCCCGATGGTGAACAATTCCTGTCGGTCGTCGATGATAAGTTGACGCTGTTCAAAACAGCGACGGGAAAACCTGTGACGGTGATGAGTCCACCGCGCCGGGTGGAGCGGCTCAATGGACCCGCTGGTGCGGTCCCGCAACCTGGCCGACCCGTCCGAGAT
>CAIWEX010001146.1 GCA_903911795.1 uncultured Schlesneria sp. | reverse complement strand
TTTGTTGGGCCCACCACTGCCTACGCCTTCATGCAAGCGATGGGGCTGGTGAACGACCACATGCACGGCTGTGATGTGCGGGGGCGGGCGGAGGCGGGACGGGCAGGGGGGTAAGCCGTCGGGTTACCCGGCTCGCGTTAGTCGTTCAGCTCTGAAGGAAGGCGCGACGTGGTATTTGTGTGAAGTGTGTCAATCTGGCCTGATTATTATGGTTTATTTGCTTTATGACGCGCGGGCAATCAACGACTCCAATCCCGCCGATGCTTCTGCAACATCACCCGACAGCGGAACTGCCATGATTGCAAGTTCGACGGTTCGCTCACTCGAGCGAATTCGCGCATGCGAAACTACGCGGCCACTTTCCTTAAGTCTGGTCCAAACATCAGCTCGAGCAGGGTAGACCAGAACGGATAGAACTCGTTCCGACGCAAAGAGGGTAGAGTATGCAAGTGCTTGAAGCACATCATCTCGATGCTGCCTACGCGTCTCATCTGAGGTGTCACTCCACCCCAATCGTCCAATCTCTTCAGCGTGGCGTTTGTACTTGGCGTCGAGAATGACGGTCAGGCCGGGGCGCTGCAAAACAACGTCCGGCAATAGAGATCGCTGTGAACCGGTCCCATTTGGAATCCAGTCAAGGGGAACTCTCGTTTCCTCTTTCCTTCCTGATCGAACAGTGCCTCCAGTTCTTTTCGCGGCGTGGTCTGCGATCGTCTCGACCCACGCCTCAAAGAAAACTTCCATATCCATCCGCCACGAGAGACCTGACAACTCAGACAACCCGGCTAGGCCGCGTTCCTCTGCGGTCCATTGCATTGCTTGTAGCCCGTCTCGAAATACTTGACTTGCCATGGAAGCTTCGCGGATGTTCATACCGTAGCGCCCTCTTGGTTTCTGGGGCGGACTCGTCCCGACGAACACCAACAGCTCCTCGCACTGGGTTACAAGGTGACGCACGACTGATCCTGCTCCTAGCTGGGTCAGCAGAGAGTCTATCTGTCGCCTGACAACCCAGTGGATCTGACTCTTGAGCTCTTCATCGTCCCTTAAGTCTGGAAACTCGCACGGGATTTCGAGAAATCCCCCGTGAGGGAGGCGGGAGCTCGCATATGTTCCCCAGTCGACTCGCCCCTTTGGTGCCCGGAGATCAGACCGAACAAGTGTAAATCTCCGGTGTGATTCCGCGAGCAATAGGCGTAATCGCTGGATTACAATCGCGGACATCACCCACGGAGGAACCCTACGTTCTGAGTTTGGGAGTTCCGGAAGCGGGAGTATTTTTGGTAGTACTTTGAAGCCGGTACCAGCAAGCATGTCTCCCGCCGACCTCCAGGAGAACCGAGGCTCGACCACGAGCCCATACTCGAGCTGCCCTGTCATGGGTGATACGAGAGGTATCGCACCAACTCGCGTGGAGGAGTGCAGTAGAACCTCAGATCTACCTGAACGACGCACCGTTGTTCCTGTAACACCAAGGTCTCGAAGCACACCTCGATTGGATCCGAGCAGCGCTTCGGCGCGGCGCTCGGCATCGTCCTCGGGGTCGCGCCCTGAGGAGCCTAGCCAGACTCGCGACAAGATTCGCGTGGTCGCAGAATCCTTTATCGACTGTACTCGCTGGGCACGGTTAACCAACATCGTGACTACTCACGAACAAGAACCGTGTCTACGTATGCGCGAATTTCGTCAGCGAACCCTGACACGTAACCTTGAGATAGGTACTCCTCTAGAAGTGGTCGCACGCCCGTATCAAGCTTCTGCTTCGCTTCAGACTCATTTCCTAGGAAATATGAGTGACCTGGCATGAGAACGAATGAGCTGTCTGTCGCAAAGTCCGTAAAGATGACCTGCAATTGTTGAAACGCACGCAGTAGCTGCTGGCAGGATTTCTTTTCTACAACTTCGATATCTGGCCACATTGTGACGAACGCAAATCGACGCCGTACCGCAATGTCCAGAATAGCGATGCTTCGATCTGCGCTGTTCATCGTTCCCAGGATATACAAATTCTCCGGCAGAGAGACGTCATGCCCGATTTCCGGAAAGTCGTACTGTAGTCGGATGGAGCGTTCGGGTTCGCCTGGCTCGAGCAAATAAATTGCTTCACCTAGAATTTTTGCTAGGTCTGCTCGGTTTATCTCGTCAATTACCATGAGAAAACGCCGCGACGGCT
>CAIWEX010001145.1 GCA_903911795.1 uncultured Schlesneria sp. | reverse complement strand
CATCCGGCCCCCAACCCTTCTGGATCGGACTCCGCAGAATGACCGACTTCGCCACCGCTTGGATCGCCTTTGGTCCGCAAGAATGATTGAGTTATGTATAAACAACAGGGTTGCAGCGAAGCGGAAACCCCCGGAACAGGTCTACCTCTCAAAAACGCATCCTGAAGGGATGCCAGAAACGGTTTGGCCTCAATGGCCAACAGGGCCCAACCGGCTGGTCGTTCAAGTCTTGGGATTCCGCCATCCCAATCGATGCAATATCACTGGTGTAACCAGGAACCGCTTGTTGGTGGTCTCGCGCTGAAACGCGAGTGGAAGAGGGGCTCACGCAAAGACGCAGAAACGCGAAGGGAAGAAAAAGGGAAGAAGAGGTTGGGGAGAGGCGATGTATGGAATGCTTGAAAACTTTGCGTCTTGGCGTCTTGAGCGAAGCGGGCGTGAGGTTCATGGCATGCCCCCCAATGTGTAAAAGCTGCTTTTTTCGCCCTGCCTTCGGATTAGCTGCGATTGCCGCTCGTCACTCACTTCGGCCAATCGCACAGCCGATGTACCCTCCGTCATTCATTGCTATTCCGCGAACGAACGCGTGGGCTTTTCTCGTGGAACTCGGGCGGCACCGGTTTGAGCCACCCGGCTGAGAATCGGGAGTTCCAAGGCATCGCGGCTGATCCGCTGCGGCGGATTCTCAGCGACGTTTAAGCCTTCTTGCTGAAACGGCGACTGCAGCTCAAGATCCAGGGTTCGAGTCAGTTCCAATTTTCGAGGGAGGCCTTCGGTTCCAGGTCGGGCTTCCGCTTTAGAGTCAGGCGTCTGACCACGAATTGTATCTCCTTTCCTCGGGGCAGGTGTCGTGTTCTCGGCAACCTGCGTCCCCTTCGGCAATTTGTATCCGGGACTCCCGGCCAGAACCCACTTGTCCCAGGCGGCTTCCAGAACTTCGATACTTTCCACGTTGTACAAGTTCTTCAATGCGACTTCCCAACCCTGTTCGTGAGCCAGTTGCAGGAAAGTCACGTACGTTCGCTTGTCGCTGCGCTGGATCAAGTAGTCTGCCAGCGAGTGACCTTCGGCGTACAGAGTCAGAACTTGTTGCTTTTCTTGAGGATAGTTCTTCATTTCCAGCAGCGACTTCAGCGGGATTTTGCGAGACGTGTTCATCACCTGATCATGAATCTTTCGCAACCGCATCCGCTCGGACTCATTCTCAATCAGGGAGGCTGCTCCTTCGTCGGCCCAGCGCGGTAATGGACGGCGGAAGTAGCAGGCGAAGATGGTGTGATTGATTTCGTGGGGCAGAACGGAATCCATGATCTGCTGCTCACCCCCCGCGACTTTCATGTTCCAGCCGTAAACTTCGCCGTTCTGAAAGTTGAATGTCGTTTCACCTTGAGCTCCCATCGATCCAACAGTGACTTCAATGGGACAAGGCGATGACCAGTTGCCAGGAAGTGGCTTACCTGTCCATTCGATGGCCAGTTCGTTCCGGTAGATTTCGGCAGCGTCGCCCACCTGTTTGGCGAATTGTGCTGTCGGAGCGGTCACCACGAAGTTGGGTGTGCGGTAGCCAGCGCCCAACGAGGACAGAGCGCCGACGATGAGCAGACTGCGGAATAAAGCGTCCATGCTGGTTCCGAGGTGATCGAGATTGGTGAAAGGATCGAGTGGCAGGTATCCATACCAAACCTCTCGACTTCGGGAAGAAAGCTAGCAAACCACGGACCGGCAATTCTCGCCGATCGAACGAAAAGTTCGCAATGCTTTACCGGGGTATCACTTGCGTGACTTTCGTGACTTTCCCCGTCGGCCGAAATGGCAAGATTATTTCCAGCAAACCTGTAAGAGTTACAAACACTCCTCCCAAAATCGGCAAAACTTCACAATTCTCGACCGGAACCGCGCACGGTGAATGAGTGTCAGAACCTTCCTACGTGATACGTTCCGAGACAGTGGCACGCGGTGCGCGACTGGCGTGCGAGTTCTCGCGAGTGGCCGTTCCTGCGACTTTTTGTCGCGTTTGCAGTCGTGGTCGACCCGATACCTACGTGGCTTAGATTCAATACCACTCGCGACATCTGGAGTTTTACCTTGGCGCACCCGCATTTGTTGGTTCATCACCTGCTGAAGCAGTTGGAAAATCACAAGCGAGATCGCAGGGAACGCGACCGTCGACCCGGCTGGCTGAATACTTTCATCCAGCAGACCGCAGCAATGTTTGAACCGTTGGCCGGAGTTGCTCGCGTCGGCTATCAGTGCGATCCGACTCCGGACGGCTGGGAAGCCCGACTGTACCTGGGTTCGACGGAAATTGTCGGCGGACGTGATGACGGCCGCGAACGGCTGATCAGTTTCGAGTTCGACTTCGGCCGTCTTTCCGAAGGCTTTACGCGTCTGGACGAATTCCGCTGGAATGTCTGCACAAATGCCGACGGGACAGCAGGCTCGTTTGTCACACTGCGCGGAATGATCGATGACAATTCCGTCTGCCTGAAGATCTATTCCCGCCCGCCCCAAGACATTGGACCTGCATTCCGTTTACTTCCGGACGGAACGCTGGAAGATCTGGTCGCAGTCTGAGTCGGCTGCTGTCGCTCATCGGTTGCAACGAGTACCGGCTTGAGGGTACAAGCTCAAACAGGCTGCGATTGTTGCTCATTGGGTGGCAGTGAGACATCTTCCATGAGGATTGGAATTCTTTCAGATACTCACGATCAGATCGAGCGGACGCGAGTCGCGGTCGCAATGCTGCGAAATGCTGGTGCAGAAGCATTAATTCACTGTGGCGATCTGGCAAGCCCACCGATCGTCCAAGAACTGGCAATACTCCCAAGCTGGTTCGTATTTGGTAATCATGATTCCGACATGGTTCCGCACCTTGAAAAGTCCGCGACAGCATCAGGCGTCGTCTGCCTGGGGTGGGGTGGGACGATCGTTCTATCGGGGCGTCGGGTCGGTGTCGCACACGGACATCTGACAACCGATATTCGTCGGGTCATGCAGGACGCCCCCGAGTTCTTGCTGTCGGGGCATTCGCATCTCCCAAGTGATTCGAGCGTCGGTACTGTGCGCAGGATAAATCCTGGTGCACTTCACCGTGCCGAGCTATTTACAGTTGCACTACTTGAGTTGACCGACGGAAAGCTGGAGTTTATTCCAGTACCGAGGTAACGATGGTACTGGACGAAGTTGCCATCGTATCAGGATGAATTCGGTATTCCATTTTACTGGGGCGACTGTCGAAGTGGTTCAGGAATAAGGTGTGCACTCGCGGTTGAATACACATAAAAGCAAGAAAGCGGCGATAAAAATCGCCGCTTTCTCGTTTCGTAATCTCAAATTCGACTATCGCAAGTCAATCGAGGGATCAGGATCCCAGCCTGCGACCGACGCATCCGGGGCCAGGACGAAGATCTCAACGCGGCGGTTGCGAGCTCGTGAGGCTTCCGTCTTGTTCTGTTCGACCGGCTGGTGCATTCCGTAACCGGAAACTCCCATTCGTGATTCAGCAATTCCGGACTTTCGCAGGGTTCGCAGCACCGACAATGCTCGGTGAGCCGACAGCCCCATATTGTCCTGATGCTTTTCCTGGGTACTCTTCTTGGAAACCGGACGATCATCCGTGTGTCCTGAAACCAGGACCTTCAGGTGTCGGGCATCGGATTGGTTCATGATACTGGCAAATTCGCTGATGACCTTGATCGCTTCGGGGCGAATTTCGTCGCTTCCCGAATTGAACAACAGGTCGGTCGAGAATTTGCTGACACCTGTCTGGGCGTCAAATTCGAAGTCAGGATACTTGTCCTTCAGCTTCTTCAGGCGAAGGGTCGCATCGTCCGACAACGGACTGGTTCCGGGTCGCTGAACGATGTTACGCATCTGGTCTTCCAGCTGACCATTCGATGCCTGCAGGTTCTGCAGACGGGCATTCGCAGCATCCAGGCTTTGCTTGGTCGCCAGGTATTGCTGTTCGATCCGAGCTTTTTCGGCAGCGAGCTGGGATTGAGTCATCCCCATCCCATTACGCTCCATCGCCAGTTGACGATTTTGTTCGTAAAGCTGGTGGGCACGCAATTGGCTTTGCCGTAACGCGTTCTTCGGAGTGTTGTTACACCCGATCGAAGTGAGCGCCAGGACTGGCAAAGTCAGCAGTAAACAGTTCCGGACAGAAAGTGACATCGAGAACTCCTCGGCAAATGGCGCGGACCGCGACACTCATGCCCGGCAACGCTGCGACAATGCCAGATGTGAACGAATTCACAAGCGACAAGGTCGCGCCGTCACAGGTCGGGTGACGCCACAGCCATCGTTCAGTTGATGTATTGGAAATGCAGAGAGACGTGAACCAGATGCACTGGCGACCAGACGACTGTCGTTCCCGCGACAATTGGTGTCTGGCAGATGCCGATGCGGGGCGGGTTATAGTTTCCGGGCGAACGGATGCCAAGAGGAACCATCAGCAAATCTCCCGGACCCCGGCCCGTTTTTTGGGACTTGGCACTGGATTTCGATGGAGTCCGGCGAATGCTGCCGAATCAATATTACTCTGGCGGCGAAACTTGCATGATCACCTGCCGTCTGACCGCAGACACGCAGGCTGCCGGAGCTCTGTCAGGAATCCCAAAGATCCATTCCCGAAAACAGTTCCGTCATCTACATTTCTGGAAAGTGGAAGATTCCGCGCCCCCGATCGAGGGGGACACGGTTGCTGGAGGAGTGGGGATGAAGATTCGAAATCGCTGGCTGACATGGGCCGCTGCGGCCATGGCCGTCGGGTTGACTAAGCTGTTGTTTGCCACCTGTCGCAAGGTCTACCTGGGAATTAACGACCGAACCAAGCTGAGTTACGTTCCTGGCCCCGATGATGACCATCGCTATGTCCTTTGCCTGTGGCACGATGTCCTGCTGATTCCGACATTTGCAGCCCCACGCCGTCTGCGTGAGAAGACGTGTTGCCTGGTGAGTCAGCATCAGGACGGGTCATACCTCGCCAATGCCATGTCACTCATGGGATACAGTACGGTTCGTGGTTCAAGCCGTCGTGGGGGAGCTCAGGCGGTTCGGCAACTGCTGGAAGATACCGCAGGAAAACATATTGTGATCACCCCCGACGGACCGGGCGGTCCGCGTCGACAATTGAAGGCAGGTGTGGTCTACATCGCCTCACAATTGGGGCGTGACATTGTTCCCGGTGCCTTCAGCGTCACAAGCGCCTGGCGTCCCAAAGGACGCTGGACGGATATGGTGATTCCCAAACCGTTCAGCACAATTTACGTTGCGATGGGAACACCAATCAGCGTTCCGGCAGACATCAGCCGAGATCAACTCGACCAGTACATGGTTCAGGTTCAGGCGGAAATGGACCGATTCAGTGCGGAAATTGAAGGCCTCGTATCCGGTCCTGTTGTCACCGAGCCGGAAGAGTCCGTTCGCAGAGCGGCCTGATCAGTCGGTGCCAGAGTCCGCCGCCTACTAGTCCCCCGCTTCAACCTACTCCGAAGGAGTTACGCCCTATAGCCCAGGGTTGCGAGCACAGCGAGCTACCCTGGGTCATCAGTGTGGGTTGGATTTGTACCCCAACGGGGTTCCGTCATTCCTCGTTCCCCGTGACGCAACCCTTTCAGGGTTGATGATTCCATCAACGACGCGTTCCCAGGGTAGCCGCGAAGCGCGGCAACCATGGGCTATAGGACGCAACTCCTTCGGAGTAGACGCCCGACCCTTGCTTGTCCCACTCCCGGTGACCGACCGGTCAAACCCGAATGCCCCGTCCAACCCACGCAGAACAGCGTCGATTGGTATTTACTCCGAAGGAGTTAAGCCCCATAGCCCAGGGTTGCGAGCACAGCGGGCTACCCTGGGTCACGAGGTGGGCTGGATTTGTACCCCAACGGGGTTCCGCCAGGCTGAAGCCCTGTGCTTTGTTCTCGTGGGCCTTCAGCCCACAGGAATTTACGCGTTTTGTTAAAACCGACGTGCCGTAGTCACCCGGGCAAACGGCTTTTTCAAAGTAGGGTGGGACCAGCTCGCTACGAGCGCCGGCCCACCATCAGGAAACGTCCACAATTGATGGTGGGCCGGCGCGGCGAAGCGCCGCTGGTCCCACCCTACATCCGGCCCGGCCATTCTCCCGGGAATTCATCGGTTCCGGGGTTAACTCTTGCCGTGATTGGCGCCGAGAGAACATAATGAGTTGCGGTCGAATGACTTTCCTTTTTTGCCAGGGCTTCGCCGATGAGTCCATTTGATGCGATGCGTGCCGAACAATTGAAGGCACTGGTCTGCCGACGGGATCTGCTGAAGGTCGGGCCGCTGGCCCTTTCCGCTTCGATCCTGCCGAGCTTGATGACGGGTTCGCTCAAAGCGGAAGTCGCCATAGCCCCGAAAGCTCGCGCCAAATCGATCATCTTTCTCTGGATGGCGGGCGGAGTCACTCATATTGATTCTCTCGACCCGAAGCCGGAAGCCCCAGAACTCATTCGTGGGACATTGGGGGCCATCCCGACGGCTCTGCCGGGAACATTCTTCAGTGAATCGTGTCCAAACCTGGCACGCATCGCCAAAGATCTCGCCGTCGTCCGGTCGTTCTCGCACGACAGCGATGACCACCTGCTCAGTCAGGTTTATACGCTCTCCGGCCGCAAGGTGACTCAGGCACAACTCTTTACCGAACCGAACATCGGGTCGATCGTGCAGTACCTGCTCGGATCGCGGAACGGGATGCCGGGCTATATTGCCGTGCCAGGGATCACTCGGCCTGGTCCGCCTCCGCATAACTTGTTTGTTGGAGGTTGGTTGGGGAACCAATACGCTCCTTTCTGCGTTGGCGGGAACCCAGAGCAGCCTGACTTTACGGTGGGCGAGAAATCCGAGAACCCGTCGCCACTGGCGGACGAAGATCTGAACCCACCGGAACTGCGATTCCCTCAGGAAGTGACGATCGGCCGGTTGCAACGCCGTAGCCATCTCCGCAGCAGTCTCGAAGAAACCTTAAAGGGAATCGATCGCACCGGAGCGTTGCCAGCGATGGAAGGGCACTACGGCGGAGCTCTGAAGCTGCTGATGTCACCGCAGGTCAGAAACGCGTTTGATGTCACTGCGGAAACGACAGCGACGCGCGAAGACTATGGTCACACGAAGATCGGGGGACGTTGCCTGCTGGCTCGACGCCTGGTTGAAGCGGGGGCCCGCTTCGTGATGGTCGACTACGGGTATGATGCTGACTATGGCAACCTGTGGGACATTCACAATGTTCGCGAACAGAAGTTCCCTCATGTCTCTGAGATGGTCAAACGAGGCTACAACGTCGCCGGGATCGACAAGGCATTTGCTGCATTGATCACCGATCTGAAACAGCGTGGCATGCTCGATTCCACAATGGTGGTTTACCTCACGGAATTCGGCAGGACTCCCAAGATCAACAGCCTTGGCGGCCGCGACCACTGGGGAAAATGCGGTTCGATGTTCTTCGCCGGTGCGGGGATTCAGACGGGGCAGGTGGTCGGAACGACCGACCCTCACGCTGCCTATCCGATCACGCGTCCTTACGGTCCAGCCGATATTGCGGCCACGATGTACCACGGCTTGGGGATTGAACCGGAATCGCGAGTTCCCGATCGATTGAACCGCCCGGTTGCAGTGATGGATCATGGGGACGTGATCTCGGAAGTCCTCGCGTGACGTTATCGAGTACGGACAGTTTCCTGGCTGAGTTACGTCGCGGCGTGAAGCGGTGCCAGCCTGGTTCGACACTG
>CAIWEX010001144.1 GCA_903911795.1 uncultured Schlesneria sp. | reverse complement strand
AGTCCAGGGGGTCGATTCTTCTTTTGCTTGCTAGTTCCGTTTCTGGTTACAATTTGATGCTCTTATATTCCGTCATTCCTTTCGTCGTACCGTTTTTGTTCCTCATGATTCTTGTACCGATCGCCGTTGGCATGTCGATTGGGTGGATGGTCGCAAAACTCGTTGAGTATTCTCATTGCCGAAACCCTATGGCTGCCTCATCACTTGGTGCAGTATGCGGGGCGGTTGTTTTTCTTTCAGCCTGTTACACAGTTGGCGTGATAGGAGCGTGCAGAATCGGCGAACCCTTCTCGATCGCGGTCACGCGAGTTGATCGAATACGTGAAGTCATCATCAGTCGAGTGTACGCTCCCGACCTGAAAAAGCAGCGAAGCGACGATTTTTCCCGTATGCATGTTCCTCGAACAGTGATCCTGATCATTGAGTTCGGTCTCCTGACTTGGATTCCTCTGCGATTCGGCCGCACTGCCGCAGAAAGAGCGTACCACGAACGATCGGGAAGTTGGCTCAAGCTTTCGATGGTGCGCGCGATACCTGGATCTAGTGACAAAATCGTGTCGGCACTTCAAGCCGAACAGGATTTGACATCGACGCTGACTTCAATCGAACTCTGTTCGAATGACCCGCGTCCGATTCCGAAGTTCGTTCAAATCAGCTTTCGAAAAAAAGAAGATAACGCGACATCATTGATGGTTCTCGAGTTTCAAGGGGATCAGACCAACGACGATCTCCAGATCGCCTATCTCACTGTCAACGAATTCAATCCCAACGGAAAGCGGAACTTGGTGCTTCAGCAATTACAACTGCAGTCGAGTGAGATTATCGCTGCAAAGAAGTTGTTCTTGGGATGAACCGGCTTCCCATTCCTGAAGTCCAGCCAAAAACAGTTCAACAGCCGTCCTGTCATCACGTCTCTTTGGCAAGCTCAAACCCTACCAGCCTATTTTAAGTGGTTACTACGGCGACTTTCCGACGACGCTCGCCAGCATGTGAGCCACGACCGGGCAAATGCTGCCATCCACCTTCCTGTAACTTCGTTACCCCGGTAGCCGAAGCGGCAACCAGGGCCACCCTGCGTGTGGTTGCTGGGGCGATTGCTGACCGTTGCGGCAGCATGAAATGGGATCGAAACCGAACGGCCCCGGCGATAGACTGGGGTTTGTTCGTTTATGCGAGGAACCGGTCGTTCATTTCTTGTTCGGAGGTGCAATGGCACACAGGCGGTTCAGTGGCATTCTTATGGTAACTTTGGCTTTAACTGTGCGTTGTGCGAGCGGAGATATTCCACGTTCCGAGGACGGTTTCAATTTCTTATCGTACTCAGTGATGGGTGGCGTTGGATATCAGTTTTCGATTACGCACGATGCACTTGAGAAATCTGTCTGGGACGAAGGCGATTGTCCTCGCTGCTCACCTAAGCGAGCAAAAGTGCTCGCGAGAGAATGGATTAACAAGAACACTCCATTAAAAGACACAAAAGAATTCGAGTGGGAATGCATCTCGATTCGCCTGGTGCACGTCCATGGGGATGTCTGGTTCTGGATCGTTGATCACGAATACAACATCAAGGTTGGTGGGAGTGGTATTCCTCAATCATTTTCCGTTGCGGTACTCGCTGACGGCACAATTCCCAACGTGAAGAAAGTAAAGCCTCGCGTGCGAGAGTGACCCGAACGATACCAACACAAAACGCGATCAGTACCGCTAACTGTTGCGGTGATTCCAAAAACGTCGATGGCGAGTATCAATAAAGAAGCCACCGAGTGGAGTCGGTGGCTTCTTGTGTTCCAGCGGGAAACGTGCAGCGTGGAAGCAGTACCATCGACCACTACCTCGAAGCAGACGACCTCCGCAAAGTCAGGACGCTAGAGCGCATTACATTTTACTGTATCGCGAAGTTGGAGAAGGCCGAAAATTCATGGAATCCCGGAGGGAACCATAAGAGTATATTCGAAGGAGTTTCGCCGCGAGGTGCTGGCGGCGGGCAAGGGATCCGAAAAGCGGCCACGTAACCCAACCGATCCAAGAAACTGAATGCCGAAACCACTTTAGATTCCGGAGCCGCGACCGTGAGGGAGCGGTCT
>CAIWEX010001143.1 GCA_903911795.1 uncultured Schlesneria sp. | reverse complement strand
CGAATTTGCCGGGGATCAAGTGCTTCAGTTCGCAGGTCCCGTTCCAGGGGCCTTGGTTGTCCGTATAAAACATTTCTCCCAGAGCATTCATCCCGATTCCGCCCGGCGAACGGATGCCGCTGCAGGTCGCAATCGATTTGCCATCGGGAGTGATTCGCAGGCACCAGCCGCGGTACTTGCATTCGCTACTGAAAGAACCGGTCAGACAGAGAACCACCCAGATATTTCCATCACGATCAAACTTCGATCCGAAGGCGTATTCGTGATAGTCACCATTGATCTGCCAGTCATCGTTGACCGTTTCAAACAGATCGGCCTTGCCGTCTCCGTTGGTGTCCTTCAATCGCGAAACTTCACCGCGCTGCGTGGCATAGAGCCAGCCGTCACGCTGGACGATCCCCAGGACTTCATGCAAACCGTGAGCGAAACGAGTCCATTTCACTTCTTTCGGGGGATCTGCAAACGGCTTGTCGACCATCCAGATTTCGCCGCGGCGAGTCGAGATCGCCAGTTTCCCGTCCGGCAATAACTCAATCCCGCCCGCTTCCAGCATGATCTCTTTCGGAACGTCAAACGGGATGAGCCGATAGAAATCATTCTCCACGAGTGGCTTGTCAGCCGCGAGGGAGACAAGTGAGGTCCCGACAGCCAGTAGAAAGGCAAAACCAGAAACTGAAAGACGCATATCTTATCCTTATCGCGATAACGTTGATTTCGTAGTAAGCAAACTGCAATCGTGTCCGCGAAGTGAAGCTACCAGACGTACGATTGTTTCAAGACCAGCTTGCCCCCGACCAGTTTCACGGGGACGAGCAATTCCGACTGGTTTCCAGCCTGACGAACAATCACGCCTTCGACCCCGGTCAAATTGGTGGTCAGGAATCCATCGATCCGGAATTCGGTATCGGAAATCTTTTCGATCTTTCCAGCCAGAGCTGCGCGATAGTAGACCGCGTCTGCAGCGGTCCCGGTGATCGTCAACGTTCGTTCCAGACCCGCAAACTTATCATCTGCCTTCGTGACAGGAACGGAATGATCTTCGATCGACAAACCAGCGAATGAATAGCGGAATCCGGGTCTCTGCTTGTCATCCAGTCGATAGCCCTGGAAGCGGAAGCCACTCTCGCGAGCCAAAGCCGTCGGCCACGGATCGTTGGGCGAAGCGAGCTTTGCGAGCGGTGCGTTTGGTGGCAAAGCGATCAAATGGTCGCCCAGCGGCGCTTCGAATCCAACGCCGCGACCGGTCCAGTGTCTAGAAGCGTCAATGAAAGCCCCGTGCCAGATCAAGGCCAGACGCATATCGTTGGCATCCCACGCGAGATTCACGCGTTCTGGATACCCGACTCCGATCGCGCGTGAACCGCCCCCCTCGATGAAGTTACGGTAGATGATCGGTTCATCGATCGGTTTCAGTTCCATCGGTTCGCGAACCAGGCCGACCGGCACCGCAGCTTTGCCTCCATCCGCCAGGTAGAGTGCGACGGCCGCAATCTGCAGATCCACATCGGCATTCAGGACATCACGAATACTTGCTTTGCCGAATGGCCATGCTGCAGGCATACGCGTTCCGGGACGATAGACCTGAGGATCGCGCAGGTAACGATTCACCCATTCGGGACGCAACCGCTGATGCATCGTCGTCAGGTTCATCGCTCGCACACCCGTGGAAGGATGAGGCCCAAAGTCATGGCACTTGATGCAGCTCAATGCCTGGCCACCGACCAGATGACGTCCTGCCGCCTTGATTCGATATTCAGGTTCCGGGAATTCGACTTTGGGGAGCGGTTCCAGATTCAGATCGACGGCGGCAAACGCCTCGACCAGTGGTGCCACGTTGTTTCCGCCAAATTTCGGCATGCGGACGACCATATAGTTCTTACGGTCTTCGGCTCCGTTCAACAGAACATGCTTCAGCCAGTCTGGTCGCAGCTTGTCACCAACCCCTGTAATCAAAGGAGGCAACCGGCCTTCGTCGCCCATTTCTTTCTGCAACGATTCGAAGAACGGATTGCGGGCCTCTTCAACCCCGCCAATCTGGCCTCGCTTGTGACAGGCATAACAATTCAGCGACGCCAGCGTACGATGGACTTTCTCGGTCGCAGGTTCTTCTGCCGAACCCTTGAGTGCCATCACCAGGGCCGTTCGTTGTTTTGCGTTCAACCCAAAACGTGGCAGCTTGCCCGCAACGTTGTCAGCCAGGCAGCCCGTTGCTTCCTTGAGATCACCCAGCGGCTTGGCCTTGAGTGTCGATGTGATCGATTCGTTGTTCAGTTTCATCT
>CAIWEX010001142.1 GCA_903911795.1 uncultured Schlesneria sp. | reverse complement strand
GGTCTCGGCGGGGTCGGGAGACCCGCGCCGAACAGAACACGCCCCGCGCCAATCGCGCTGCCATTACTCGACGGGGGGTTGCCAGTCTCCCCAATGCGACAGGTAATGTGCATACACCGGAACCGCAGCACTCTGTTCTTCCAGCCATTTTTTGGTGCTGGCGACGAGTTCATGCTCGGTTTCCAGAGTGATCTTGCCCAGCAGGACTCGAGTTCTCAGGAAGACGAAGTACGTATCTAGCACATCGCAACGGCAATAGTCATTGATTGCCACGGATTCGCCGCGATCGTACATATCTTGGACCTGCGATCCATCGACCCCGGCTTTGCCCGGCTTGCCGATCAGATTTGCCAGCAGGTTCAACCCGCCACTCAATCGAGCTGCCCCGAAATTGGAAATCAGGTCGAACAGGTCCAAGTGTGTTTCTGAGTTGTAACGATTTCGTGCCTGTTCGTACGACCGGGCTTCCATATTGAACCACGCTGGAACCGAGTATCCATAGCGATAGGCAGCCAGCTCAAGCACGGGCAAGTCATATCCACGGCCGTTGAAACTGACCAAGGTCGGTCGACCGTAGTGATTCCAGCCCTGCCAGAAGTTCTTGGCGATGACGTGCGGCCGGAACTGGGGTGAATCGAGAACGACCAGGTCAATCAGCCGATATTCCGCATCAACTTTGGCAACCGCGACTGAAATCGGCAACATGAATGTCACGGGGAAGACGTCTTTGCCGGTGTCGGCCAGCAGTTCGCCTCGATAGCGAGCAATGGCTTCCGCGGGTGGTAATCGCTCCTTGGGATACCTCACTTTTGAAACAAGTGCCCCGTCGGCAATGGCCTCGATATCGAAGACCAGATACTGCACCTGCGATTTGCGATCGGTGTTAGACATGAGAATTCTTCTGTCAGAACCAGACATGGCGTGGGAAGTGGTGGCACCGCTGCGTAAGATAGCCTGCACGAGATCGGCAAGAAACAGTGACAGGCGAAATGCCGGGTCGGTCGAGTCGAATGAGCAGGGACCGTTTTCACAGATTTGTTTGAAAGAAACGTTGTGACAGCTTCGAATCAGGATCAGGCGCCGATTACATTGGATCAATTTCTGAAAATTACGGGACTGGTCGGAACTGGAGGACAAGCGAAGATCGCGATCCAGGAAGGCTATGTCACGGTCAATGGTGAACTGGAAACCCGACGACGTCGAAAGCTGGCGATTGGCGATGTGATCGTCATCGATAATCAGCATCGTTTTGTGTTGACCGAAGAAATGATTCGCCGCCCGGAAACTTTCGATTGAATTCTTGCAGTTCGGGGACTGAAACAAATGATCGACGCCCCGTCATCATGATTCCCCTGCTTCCCATAATTCCCATACGATCCATCCCGTCATCCGTAAATTGATCTCCCATGATTCATCGCAGCCTGGATTCCATTTTTGATCCAACGACCATTGCCGTGGTCGGGGCCAGCGACCAGCCGCACTCTGTCGGCGGATCCGTTTTTCAGAATCTGCGAAACTCCCCGTTTCGCGAACGCCTCTTCGCAGTGAATCGCAAACATCCGGTGGTCGCCGGTGTCAGTGCCTTTCCCTCGCTGGCGTCATTGCCGGAAGTCCCCGACCTGGTTGTGGTCTGTACGCCTGCTCCGACCGTTCCGGGACTGGCGCGTGAGTTTGGCCAACTGGGTGGCCGCGGGATGATCGTGATTTCGGCGGGCTTTCGAGAAGCGGGTCCCGCCGGTCGCCTGATCGAAGAAGAACTCAAATCTGTTCGAAACGAATTTCCAGACCTGCGCATGATCGGCCCCAATTGTCTGGGAGCCCTTCGTCCTGCCAATGGTCTGAACGCCAGCTTCTCACCGGTGATGGCTTTGCCAGGCGGTCTCGCGTTTCTGTCACAATCAGGGGCGTTGGTGACAGGGATTCTCGATTGGTCTGTGGAACGCAAAGTTGGTTTCTCGGCCTGTGTCTCCACCGGCAACATGTTGGATGTCGGTATGGGCGACCTGATCGACTACTTTGCGGCTGATGACCAGACACAGGCACTGTTGCTCTATATCGAAGGGCTCGACGATCCTCGCCATTTCATGGCGGCGGCTCGAGCCTGTGCGCGCAAGAAACCGGTTCTCGCCTACAAATCCGGACGATTTGCTGAGTCATCTCAGGCGGCAGCGTCGCACACGGGGGCGATCGCCAGTCGGGATGATGTTTACAATTCGGCTTTCAAACGCGCGGGGATCGAACGAGTCAATTCGATTGAAGAGCTTTTCGATTGTGCTCGACTGCTGGTCGGCCAAAGCCATTCCTCCGGCGACAGGTTGGCGATTGTCACCAATGCCGGGGGGCCAGGCGTGATGGCCTGTGATGCCTGGCTGGCTCGCCGTGGCAGACTCGCGAAACTCGATTCCGCGACGATTGAAAAGCTCAATCAATTGCTTCCAACATGCTGGTCGCATGGGAATCCGCTGGATGTTCTCGGGGACGCAACGGCTGATCGCTATCGTATTGCGATCGAGGCGTCGCTCAGCGACCCTGGGGTCGATTCGGTGCTGGTAATCCTGACTCCGCAGACGATGACGGAACCCGACCTGATTGCGGAAGTGGTCGTCCAGGCTAAGCAGCATTCGTCGAAGCCGATTGTCGCGTCGTGGATCGGAGGCCCAGCAGTCGAGGCAGGTCGACTCCGTTTGAAGCGAGCAGGACTTCCGGTCTATGATTTTCCCGAAGAGGCGGTCGATGCACTGTCGCATCTCGCCTCCAGCGGTCGATTGCGCGAATCGGCCATGATTTATCTCCCCACGACCGTGCCAGTGACGAGAAGCACCGAGCAAGAGCGAACAACACAGGAATCGGATCGAACGACGTGGCGCCAGCAACTGAAGGAGGCGAAGGGATTACTGGGAGAGGTTCAATCCAAACAGTTGCTGGCGTCCTATGGAATCCCGGTCGTTAGTACCGTCGTGGCTCAGTCCGCCGACGAAGCTGTCCAGATTGCTGACGGGATGAAATATCCCGTCGTGCTGAAGATTCTGTCTCCCGACATTTCTCACAAGACAGACGCTGGCGGGGTAATGCTGAACCTCGCAGATGCCGCGGCCGTTCGATCGGGGTACGACCAAATGCTGGCAACGGTGCGAAGTCGATTTCCCGAGGCTCGGATTGAAGGGGTTGCCATTCAACGGATGATTTCAGCCGCACGCGGAGTCGAGATCCTGCTGGGGATGACACGCGATCCCCGCTTCGGTCCCGTAATCTTGCTGGGAGCGGGTGGAGTGACCACCGAATTGCAGCGAGATTCGGTCCTCGAACTACCGCCGATGGATGATCACCGAATTGATTCCATGTTGCGATCGCTGCGGTTGTTTCCACTGCTGGAGGGATATCGCGGACGTCCCGGAGTCAACCTGCCGCAGTTACGCGAAGTCGTGGGGAGGTTTATTGAGCTGGTGGAAGACTTCCCGGAAATCTCGACGGCAGAAATTAATCCATTGCTGGTGACTGCGGACGAAGTCGTGGCACTCGATGCACGGGTCGTTTCCTCGGGAAGTGCGGACGCTTCTGGACCAATTGCGATCTGTCCCTATCCAACGGAATGGCGTTCGAACGTCACTCTGCGAAACGGGGTTGAGGTCTCCATTCGACCGACACATCCCGGGGATGAAGCGAGCTTGTCAGCGTGGGTGCAACGACCGGCAACTCGCCAATGGCTGGAGAATTCGACAACGACATGGTGGGCCGATTTCACGCGATTTCCCGAGCGGGGGTGCTATCTCGACTATGACCATGAAGTCGTATTGATTGCCCGGGATCATTGGGGAAACTGGCTCGGTACTGCGCTGTTTCAGAAGGGACAAACTCAGTTGGGCCACGAGGGCCCGCTGTCACGAGCGGCCATGGACATTTTCGTTGTCGAAGACCATCGCAATCTCGGCCTGGGAAATCGACTATTCCAGGCATGCAGCGACATTGCAAGAAAATGGGATGTTTCTGTGATCGACGTCCGGTGTGCAGGCGTGGATTCCATGATCGCAACATGGCTATTGAACCGAGGATTTGCGAATCCGGTCACGCCTGGTGATTTCGAGTTTCGCTTCAACAGTCAGTGAATCTCAGCGGGCAGGAACAGCACCTCGTGGCAATTCTGGTTCGGCTGGATTGCCAATCGGCTCTCGAACAGCTGGTCGACGGCTGAGGAAGATCATGTACCCGATCGCCACGACAAACATTCCGACGCTGATCCACTGCGAAATCGTCAAACCAACAATGCCCGGTTCATCGCCACGAATAAATTCGATCAGGAAACGAGTGATCGGATACATCGTCAAACCGATTGCAAAGACCTCGCCATTGCGACGACGGCGACTGAAGTACCAGGCGGTTAAAGCGGCCAGAATGAATCCGTCGAGGGCACTGTAGATCTGAGTCGGATGCAGAGCTTGTGTCCACAAGGCATCGGGATCGAGTAACTTTTTCTCGACGAGGGCGTCGAACGTCGCACTTCCGCGCGGAAATCTGACGGCCCATGGCAGACTGCATTCATCGCCGTAACAACAGCCATTCAAAAAACACCCGATTCGGCCAAACCCGATCCCCAGGAAGATTGAGGGCGTGATGATATCTAGCAGCGCCAGTGGTCGAATACGATTGACGGCACAGAACGAAAAGAAGCCAACTGCCGCAGCGATCAAGCCCCCATACAAAACGATTCCACCACTCGAAAGGTTGAAAACCGTGAACAGGAAATCACGAACCGTGTGGACATCTTTGAAGACTCGATCCCGATATTGCACCAGGTAAAACGTGCGAGCTCCCGTGATCCCTGACAGAAACAGGACGAACGCCAGATCCCAGATCCGATCACTGGAGAGTCCTTCCTTGTTCGCTCGCCATGCCGCAACCCAGGTGCCGACACCAACGGCGACAAACAACATGAAACCATAACCGAAAATCGGCAATCCATCCCGAAAGGGGGCCGATCCGTGTTCACGAAGGTACGCTCCCACAGCAGGTGCTTTGATGATTCCCCATGCAATGCCGGCCCATTGTCCGATGATCCACCGATCGTCGCTCGAAAACTTCTGACCTGGCGTTCGAAAACGTACGACGCCCCACCAGGCGCCCAGTAGAGCCCACAGCAGCAGCAACAATCCAAAGCCAAAAACAGAGACATTGCCCAGCGGACCGAGGGAAAGCGATGAATTCAGCGGAATGTGAAACAGAATCTGTCGCATGGTCGCACTCTGCTAACTTTTGGTATTGGACGGGAGTCGCAGGATCATGTTGTCGATCAATCGTGTCGTGCCAACTCGAGCGGCCACTAACGCGACCATCGTTGGTTCCGCCTCTGAAAGCGGTGTCAATGACTCATGGTGGACAATGACTGCATAATCCAGCTTCAAACCGGATGTCTGTTCCATTTCCTGTCGCATTGCTGACTGAATCTGTGCGACATCCCGGTCGCCGGAAGCAACACGCTGATCTGCCAGCCGTAAGGCTCGCGATAAGGACAAACCCGACTGGCGCTCTGCGGGGCTCAGATAGGCATTACGACTGCTCAGGGCCAGGCCGTCGGGATCGCGGATGGTTTCGCAGGTGATGACTTCGGTCGGCAGATCCAGTTCACGTGTCATCACACGAATCAGCGTCTGCTGCTGATAATCCTTTTGCCCAAAGTAAGCCCGATCCGCCTGAACGATGTTGAACAACTTCGTGACGACCGTGGCAACTCCACGGAAATGGCCTGGCCTGATCGCTCCTTCGAGGATGTCAGACAGCCCACCGACCTCTACGAACGTTCGATGGCCTGCCGGATACATCGTCTCGACACTGGGATAAAAAACAAGGTCTGCACCTGCGTCGCCGCAGATTCGCAAATCCATTTCACGCGGGCGCGGGTATCGATTGAAGTCTTCGTTCGGACCGAATTGCGTCGGGTTGACGAAGATGCTGACGATGACATAACCACACTCGGCACGTGCCTGCTCAATGAGGCTGACGTGCCCGACGTGCAGTGCCCCCATCGTGGGGACAAAGCCGATCTTCAGCCCCGATTGACGAGCCGTATGGACCGCCGCGCGCACTTCGGCGACCGAGTCCGCAACTCTCGGCGAACTTTCCTGGGATACCACCTTCGACACCAGATCAACCCCCGAACTGGTAGTTTTTGTTCTTGGTATCAAAGTCTTGATCGGTGAGTGATACGTTGGTCTTGATCTTCGAATACGTGTATTCCTCGATCACCGGTGGAGACTTGTCGCCCGCCTGAGGAAAACCAAGCTGCTCGACACGAACGGCCATCCCGCTCTTCTTTTCAATCCACAGCCGTGTGATGTGGAACTTGAATTGGGCTCGCGGCGTAGGATGAAGTGATTCATACGCGATACATTCTTCACCACTGGGCAGCTTCGCTGTGGGATACTTCTGCGTCTTGACTTCGCCCAGCTTTCCTTCGGCTTCCCATTGTTTGATCACTTTGTCGAGCATCGTTTCCAGGCCGATCATCGTGACCGGGTACCGGTTGTCTGTCATCGCATCTGGACCATTCGGAGGGAGCGACAGCGTTCCGACGATCGACTTGATTCCCCCTTCGTGGACCCACAGGTTGTTCTTGTTGCGGCCTTCCACATAAATCACTTCGCGACCCGCGTTCAGGTCCAGAAACTTCAGGTAGACACTGAATGGTTCCTGGCGCAACTTGAGACTCATTGTCGTTTTCAGCACTTTGCGGCCGATTAATTCACGTTTCATGAACTCGGCTTCGTAGTCCTTCACACCCTTCAGTGCCTCGCGAGCCTTATAGGCTTCCTGCAACGGAAGATACAGCGGATGTTCGGGATCAATCCCAGCAACTGGCGAGTCCTGAGCACTGGCGGTGACATTGGTACCCGATTCCGCGCGAGCCGTCTTAGGCACAGCGGGTTTTGAATCCTGTGCTCGCAGTGTCATTCCGACGCTGCCAACCACCACCACTGATGCCAGCAGCAATCCGAATCGCCGACGCGCGGCCCCCGTGGAAACCATGAATTCAAGCATTGAAAATCCTTTCCTCAACTCCACACCTGCAGCGGCCAACCGAGACCGGCCGCCACCCGCGGTGTGACAATCCTGCGCTCACACTAACTGAGACTCGACATTCTGGCAAACCCAATTGTGCAATCGATACGCCAATTATCACCACGATCGATCAATTTTTGTGAAATTGACAACAGGCGGTATCTGGTGAAGCCTGATAAACGCCAGACAATTGCTGAAACTGACCGCGAATCGATGATTGTCTGGAAGTCGCGAGCCGTATGAAAGCTGCGAGCCGCGCCCCGCGTCACCAATTCGTCACAGCGATGGGGTTCGGTACAAAACCTTGGAACCGACTCGGATTTCCGCGTCGACCAGATACGGCCTGATTCCGACGAGATCCGGCTCGATCCCCAGTCCGGGCACATCTGGGGCGTAAACCTCACCATTCCTGTCCGGGGTGATGTGATTTTTCGTCATCTCAACCGCTAACGATTTCAGTTCAGTCGGGAATTCACAAATGACGTGTGATTCCAAACCGGCGAAAGGCTGGATGGAAGCGGACAAGGCAAGATTCGAAGTGAACGTATGATTGACGTAGGTCACCCCCTTGGCCACAGCCTCGTCGGCGACATCCTTCGCGATCGTGATGCCACCGATGCGGCCGGCGTCAATCTGGACGAATTTCAAACCGGCATGGTCAATCATGTGCCGGGCCATATGAAAGTTGTGGCACCCCTCGCCCCCTGCCATCCCCACCGTGCCGCTGTCCTGCGACAGAGCGTGGTATTCACCCAATGCTCCTGAGACGAAAGGTTCTTCCAGCCATTTGGCTCGCACTTCTTTCAGGGTTCTCAGGCGTGCTCGGGCCGCGTCGATATCGGTGTTCCAGACTGTACCAGCGTCGACAAGCAAAATTCCATCGCTTCCCAGACCTTCCCGAGCGGCATGGAGTTGGGATTCGTCCTGTGCAACACTTCCCAGGCCGAAGGGGCCCCAGCCGAATTTCGCGGCTCGAAATCCCTGCGATTGAATCTTTTTCGCTTTTCGCAATGTTGCCTCAGGCGTGTCCCCAAACAGCACCGAAGCATACGGCGTTTTTGCATACGACTTCTGATAACCCAGCAATTTCCAGACGGGTTCACCAAATCGCTGGCCGAGCAAGTCCCACAGCGCAATATCAATCCCCGAAAGAGTATGATCGGCTTGCAGCAGATCGAGACTGTTCGCCCGAACGAGGTTGCCAATGCGACGAATATCCGCGGCGCCTTCGATCGTTTGTCCCAAGACCGAAGCCTGAACCGGTTTGCACGCACTATGTGACATTGGACAGACCAGGCTGGCAATCGACACCAGCGGTGATGCCTCGCACTCCCCCCACCCAACATGATTTCCGGCAGTGATTCGAACGAGCAATGCGTCCTGGCTGCCATCTCCAATATCGAGAACTTCGGGCATCGACAGATAGAAGAAGTCGATGGAATCGATTTTCATGGCAAACGTTTTCCTGCAATAAGAGCGATTGGTGAGTGATCGTTGTCGCAATTGTCGGCATTTCACGAAGACACCACAACCATGATGGGCCGCGGAGCAGGATGAGTTTGCCGAAGTTCGAGTGACTGGCTTCCCGAAATCGGCCTCTGGTCACCTGAAGTCGCCTCGCCGAAACTCGTCTAGCCTACTAGTCGTTCCTGTTGACAGAACGTCTTGGGCTGCGTAGTATCGTCTACCCTACTAGACGACAGTGCTTCACGGGATTGAGGGAGAGGTTCATGCCGCGGCAGGTTTCGAAGTATCCGACGGATCTGGAACTGCAGATCCTGAAAGTGTTGTGGCAGCGGTCGCCAATGCTCGCGCGGGACGTTCAGGCTGCGCTGGGTGAAGGGGGGCGGGAACTGGCGAAGACGTCGGTGATCACGACGCTCAATACCATGGTTGGCAAGAAATACCTGAAGCGAAAAAAGCAGGGGAACATGTACTTGTTCACCCCGTGCATTTCAGAAGACCAGGTCGGCAATCGCGTGCTGGTCGATGTTGTCGATCGCGTTTTTGACGGGTCGGCATCGGCGGTGATGATGAAGCTGTTCGATGTGAAAGATCTCGATTCTGACGAATTGCGAGAACTTCGCAGTCTCATCAATCGCAAACTCGAAGAGTCTTGATTCTCCGCTGGTACAGACATTTGCTCCTTCTGCTGGAGTCATTTCATGAACGTCTCCGACCTGATCGATCCGTCGTTCTCGTACCGGCTCGTTGCCACCCTGATGCACTTTCTGTGGCAGGGATGTCTGGTCGCTCTGGTGACCGTTCCTGCTGACTGGCTGCTGAGGCACACGCCGTCAAGTCGGCGGTATGCGCTCCATGTGACAGCGCTGACAATCATGGTCGTCTGCGTGGCAGTGACTTTTTTCCGGATTGAATTGCCGACTTCTGAGCCCCCAAAGTCGGCTGAATCGGCAGCAATCATGCCGATTACCGACATGATCCCCGCGAATCCCGGTGACGTTGACCCCGTAGATCTGCCTCAAGCGTTACCGCCGTCCTTCGTTGGCGTTGAGGCAACATTACCGGAATTGCCCTCTGAGGCTGCTTCCCCCGAGCCTGTTGTGCCACAGAATGTTCGTGATGACCAGCCGATTGTTAATGGTGATGGCTGGAGAGAGTTTCAGCGATGGACACCGCAGATCGCGCTGTATTACTTCGCCTGTTGTGCGTTACTGCTGGCACGTCTGGTTCGCGGAACCTGGTCGGCTCATCGATTGCGGAGGACTGCGACGACTGTCAGCGACGACTCAATTATTGCCATGCTGCATCGGCAATCGAAACAGTTAAGGCTACGTGTCATACCGCGAGTCGCATGGTGTGCCGAGGTGTCGATCCCGTTGGTGATTGGCATCTTCAAGCCGATGATCTTGTTGCCAGCCGCTGCCGCGACGGGACTTTCGCCGGACCAACTGCAAGCATTGATCACGCATGAATTGGCTCACATTTACCGTTACGACCTGCTGGTGAACCTGCTGCAGCGAATCGTCGAGTCGATATTGTTCTTTCATCCGGTGGTCTGGTACATCAGTCGCCGCATCAGCAGCGAGCGGGAACACGCCTGTGATGAAATGGTGCTTGCAACCGGTTGCGAACGCCTGCGCTACGCAGATGCCCTCGTCCGCATGGCTGAGCTTTCGACATCATTGCGTCGTCCAGGGCAATCAGCCCCGGCAACGTCACTGGCGGCAGTCGGAGCCAATTCCTCTGAGTTCAAACGACGAGTGCTGAAGGTGCTGTCAGTTCCGACATCGTCGCAACTGCGGCCGAGCCGCATTGCGCTGCTGGTCGTATTGACGCTGATCCTCGGCGCGGCTCTGTTCGCCTCGCGACTGCACTTCAGTGTCCTCGCTGAGGCACCACCCGCGCCAACTGAGACGGAGACGACACCGCCCGAAGATCTCGAATCCGTGACGCAGAATCGGCCGACGCAATTCGTCGAAGTACAGTTCGCCGCTGTCATGAACGTCAATCTCAAGCGTGAGACTGCTCACGGTGGCAAGTGGTTCTTCATAGATCTCGATCATGGACGGTTGGCGAAGCCGACTTTCGACGTTGAGATTGACACGAAGCGACTTCCATACGTGGTCGTTCAACCGACGGAAGCACGTCTGAATGAGTGGCTGAAGCGAGAAGGGGTCGACCTGATTCTGTTTAGTGAAGCGACGCCCCTCGGTGATGGTTCTGGGAGGATGAATCAGCAGATACAAGTTCGCTCGGTTCGGACGAATCTGGCAGAAATCTCCAATGGGCTGAAGCCGCGCGGAGACGGTGCATGGTCTTGGACCACGCAACCAGGCGATGTTGTCGCTCAATTCGCTCGCAAAGACGATGTGACGCATGTTTCGGGCTTCGTCCCGAATTCTTTTGCAGGTGAACTGCGTACCGATAGTCCGCGACTGCAGTTGTTCCGAACGGCAAGAAACTCCTTGGGCCTGTTCTTGTTGGAGCAGCCAGACCCACTCAAGGACGAGATGACATTGCAAATTGCTCACGTAGTGAATTCAACCGTACCACTGGCCGACGTGGAGTTCGGCACCGGCGATTTTGTGAGCGGCAGGAATAAGTCCGTTCGCCTCCCCGATGGACGACTGATTGAACTGATTGGTGTGTCAACGACGACTGGCGATACAAACACGCCAGATACCAGGCGCTGGTGGACGGGGCATGGCAAGCCGTTCGACGAAACTCCCAGTGAAATCATTCGCGGAGGACGTTCGGTTGTGCCAGCGGAATTAAAGATGGGTCGAGAAGTCGTCTTTCAAATCAGTGACTCAAAAGGGAGTCCTACCTTACGGTTCGTTTCTCAGTCGTCCAGCGATTCGAAGAAGTCGATGTTTGAAACGATTCGATGGAACAGTCGGATTGAGCCCATTGATCGAGCCCGGGGAATCGTGGGACAGATCGGAAATCCGCATTCTTCGTTGCTCTATGCTGCGTTCGGTCCTGTCGGAGAAACAAAGTCGGCCAGCCTACGGGTCGGCGTTGCCGACGATGCGGTTTCATTTCGGTTCGACATAAAGGGTCAGCCGATCAATCTGCCGACCAGCCCTGCAATTCGCGTGATCAGTAACCGTATCGCAGTCCAGCGAGCAGGACCGTATGAAAAGGGAGTCGCGATCTGGACTCGCCCGCTCAGTCGAATTGGTGATCAGGGTCGGTGCGTAATCCTCGCAACAAGCTTCAACGGTCAGACGCATCTGCCAACGTCGTCAGCGGCTGACGGTGAACTTGAACGAACGGCATTCGACGTCGATCCGAAGGAACTCAAAGCGATTGAACTGCGACTAAGCCTCTTCAGCTACTGGATTACTTTCGAGAATGTATCGCTGGTGCCGGGGCAATTGACTGACATGACGGTGAATGTCGAACCGGTCAGTTTGCTGGCCCTCACGGGACTCGAATTCCTCAAGCCCTATCCTAAGCTGCACGGCTTGTCGCTCATTATGACGGAATCGCAGTTTCTGGAGATTCTCAAACAGCAGGACCTGAAGTCTCGCAAGACGACCGAGGCTGGAAAAATCACACATCGCATCACGCTCGGTGATGATCACACGCTGATCGTCATGTTTGACAAGGAAGGGAAGTGCAGCGGCATTCAACGAGTGCGTGGCGAAGACGAAGTCGCGGATGAACCAGCCTCTGTCGTAACAAAGCCTCAGGGCAAAGAGTCGCAGTCGCTGTTTCAGAAATGGCAACGAACAGCGCGGACCAGTGGAGAGATTCCCGGGGGGACAATTCGACCGCTCGTGCGAGTCATGACGAACTTTGTGAAGAACAACCCGAGTCATGAAGGTTCACCGAAGTTTGCAGAGTTGCTCAAGCGAATTGATGTGACTCGTGACTGGTCGCACGTCGAGGCTGTCAAGCTGCTCGATGAAGTGACAGTAATCTATCCGTCGCTACCGGAATGGGTTGAAGACGAACCTCGCTTCACACTGGGCGGCGATGTCGTGGTCGGCAAACCGCTACCGGATGATCTCAAAGACGCACCGTGGGGTGAGGCCCAGCCGAACGGTTTACGAGCGGCGTGGCTTCTGGAGCCGCGCGGAAGCGAGCATCGACTCAATACGGCGCTAAAGTCACGAGTCTTGTTTCATAACTCGGGAAAGAACGCGGTCGTGTTTCGAGCACTGACCTGGAATCAGTCGGGTGAACACAAAGCCATTGATGCGCAGGGTCAAGAGATCAACATCAACTCGACCTGGTGGACGACAATTCCGCGTACGTTTGTCTGCCGCCTGGCACCGGGCGAGTTCATCGAAGTGATTGGAGCGGGCATCGGTGTCGGGCCGTACAAGAACGATGACGACTGGCGCAATGCTCGCTCAGAAGTTCGAGTCGGTTCATTGATCGAAGCGAAGGTGGGCGATGACGTGACGTTTATTCCCGCGGCCATTGATGGCGATGGCCGCGAGTCTGCTCAGCCGGACGACGATGAAGCACCTTCTACACCGAAATCATGGTGGCTGAAGTTCATCAAAGATCGGCTGAGTCTTGATGCTCCGCTGCCCGCTGATGCCAACGAACGAGGCCGCTTGCTCGATCGCGCTGTCCATGATCTGTTCGGTAACGCACCGACGAATGGCGAACTCGCTGATTTCAAGAATGACACAACTCCCGGCGCGTTAGGCGCTCTGGCGAAGCGACTCGCCGAGAGAACTGATTTCGAGACCTTCAGCGGGATGCTGATTTCAGGGCCGACGAAATTCAAAGTCCTTCCCGTCGATCCCGATGCCGCAAAGAAGCCGCGCACCGCGAAAGGCCCGGGGCAATATCCTCTCGGCGGAAATACGGCGTTCGTCGTCACTCGCCGACCAATCGGCGAGCGGATCGTGAACGAAGCCCGCCTCGATTTCGCGCCGACCGACGCGAAACAGCCCGCGCCACGCGAATCTCATCCTGTTCCATTACCGGACGGATATGACACTTGGATCGCAGCCTGGATGCGTGGCAGTACCGTGCTGTGGATTGCTCAAACAGACGCCGACCAAAAGACATCCATTCGGCGGTACGACTTTACGAATCCCGCAACTGTGCGGGAAATCGTCATCACCGAACTGAAGGCGGGCGAAATTCTGCCACAAGCGTTACTCGATGTGCTCGTACCACTTCCCCCCGCCGACATGGGAGCATTCAAACCTGGCCGCGAAGGGCGGCAGAAACAGCAAAGCGTCAAAAAATATGTCGCTGTTTTGCCAAGCCGATCTGAGGTGGAACTGGCGGGGGTAGCGTTTGTACCTGTCTCCGATTCCGATGCCACGACGTACAGCAGGAGGTACTACCGCAAGGAGGACGCCTGGTGGTCCCCTGACGGAACGAAGCTTGAAACACCACCCTACGAACGATTCTCGTTCGCGTGTCATGAAGAGCATGCTGATTATCGCGAGTTTGCCATACGGCTGACTCCGCCTCACAAAGATTACCAAATCACGATCACGCAAGTTGTGGCGAGTCCCGTGCCGCACCGCGGGAACTTTACGGGTGTGGGATGGGATTCAAACAATCCCGGCCTGAGCTTTATGAGAGCCACATACATCGCAGGATTCGAGGTAAAGAAGCCAGTTGCCATTCATGTTTTTGTGTCGGAACAACCATTTGGGCCGGCATGGAAGATTGACCTTGATGGCAAGACAATGCCTTCAAACGATGTCGACGCCACGACCCAATCGCTGCGAAGTCTCATCAAAATCGTGCGAGTCGATTCATTGAAGCTCGACGCCAGGAATGAGTTTCCAACCGTTCTAAGATTTGAATTGCCTCCAGACCATCAGAAGCGAATGGCTTACCAACTTGTGGCAATCACCAAACAGGGGGAGTCGCTCGAACCGAATGGTCATGAGTCGGGTGCCAGAGGATACGGTGAAGCGTTCAAACGCCCCATCTCCGATATCAGTCACTTCGAGATCAAACTCAGACCGACGACTCACGAAGTGACCTTTGAAAATGTATCGCTCGTACAAGGGCAAGCCACCGACGTAAAAGTGAAAATCGAACCCATTGATCCCATGATTCCGCAACAAGCGATTGGAAACGATCCGTCGGAATCCGCAGCCCTCAAAAAGATGGTGGAAGATCTGGCGATATTGCTTCCCGAACATTGGCATCCACGGCTCGTCAGCGGGCGGACGATCCAGATGATGCCGGGGTCGTATCTGAAGACCGAAGAATCACCGTATGTCGTGCTGGTTTTCACCGACGACAAATCACGGCCCGCAATGAAGTGGGAACGGAAAGACGTGCAGTATGAGTATCTTGGTCAGACTCCACATGGACATGGGCATTTGTTCGTGTCGATGAAAATCGCGGGGGATTCGTCATACCCGGAGACAATGGAACTCTTTGACTGGCCTGATGCCGCAGAGTTCGTAAAGGCATTCTTAAAGGGTGACCACACCAAGATCGCGGCACTGAGGAATCGATCAAGGACCCATTCGACGATCCGCCGGGACGAGCTCGCGTCCCGTTCAGCAACAGCTTCCGAGCCGGACGCCCGCACGTCCCGGCCGATCGCGTCCCGACACTTCACGCGAAACGGTTTGAGGTATGAACTCGAAGCGGTTGCGTTCGCGCGTGTGGAATCACCCGATGGAGCGACGCGGAAGGATAACGACTGGTGGCGAGCTGATGGGACAAAGTTCGATGCCACGCCAGCGAATCTGGCGGCAATTACAGTACCAAAGGATCAAGCCAACTTTCGTGAATTCGTGCTGCGGGCGCACGTTGTCGATGAACAGGAAATACGTCGACACTCTGCCGGGGAATTCTGGGTTCCGCCGTCTCCCGGCCAGCGGTTTCACACATCGAGGTTGGCGGGACAGGATGTCCTCAGATTTCAATTGATCAAGAGGATCGACGAAGAGAAGCCAGCTTCGTTTGCTCTGTATTTTACGGACGCACCGTGGTCGGTATCGGCGACCCTCGACCTCAATGGTCAACTGCATCCCAACACCGAAATGGATGACAAGTACTTGTCTCTTGTCAAACAGTTTGAAGTGACGATCGTCGAGAATCTGCCAACGAAGACGATTGTGAAAGTTCATCCGACGTCGGATGAGAGTCGTCGAACACTCGTCAAACTGTCGGCCATCAAGCTCGATGGTCAGGCGACACGTGCGATCGATCCAACGACCGACGAACTTTACGTGATTAACGCCCCCTCGTCGGAGATTGAAGCTTTCCAAATCAGCCTGCGCAGGATGACGCATAAGGCCACATTCGAGAATGTCGCGACCCTGCCGGGACAGAAGACCGAGCCAACGGTGAGCCTCGAGCCACTCGAAACTCTCGTCAGCGTCACGTTCCGTAAGGATGGCAAAACCCTCGGCATCCTCAGCGACATGAGTGTCACGCGGTTAGAAGAGACGTTAGCCGTCTTGCAGCAAGACCTGAACTCCGAGACGAGCGAACTGATCATCGAAACACAACTCGCGACAACAGTCGCAGTGGTCGAACGGATCGTGAAGCGACTCAAAGCAAGCGGTTGGAAGTGGCCAACGATCACGGTCACTTCGGCATCGCAGTCAGAAAAGGACATCGCCGCAATAAACGTCTTCGTCAAGGACTTCGAACCGTTCCAAGGGAATTGGGCCTTAGATATCTGCGACTCCGAAACTAAGGATTTCGGTGCCCCTCAGGATGTCGTTCGGAACT
>CAIWEX010001141.1 GCA_903911795.1 uncultured Schlesneria sp. | reverse complement strand
GTAACGGCTGCGAACGGACCTGACCGTACTGCACTCGGGACAACGGATGAATTGATGTGATCGGATCCTGAATTCCATGTCTGCTTCAACTGCCACAACCATTATTGCAACATTGACGGTGACCACTGGTCCTGACCGTGGTCAGGTCTTTCCGTTGGTTGACGAGTTCATTCATATCGGATCCGGGGCTGACAGCCAGGTCCTGCTGACGGATCCTCAGGTGGCCGAACACCTCGCATCGCTCGCAAACCGCAATGGCCGGTATGCCATCTTCACGCCGATCGACAATGCGATCAGTGTCGATGGCAATTCGATGAAGGCCGATCAATGGGTCTGGTTGCCCTCGCGTGCCACGATCAAAATCACGTCCAAAACGACACTGACCTTTCAGGCAGGTTCAAACGATCCGACAGCCACTCCCACGGAAAAGCTTCCCGAAGCATCGCCGCCCCCTGTTGCCGCCGTGAAAGCGAAGGCTCAGCCCCGCCGGGCGGGTGCAAAAAAGGGTGACGCTTCCGGGACTGCGGGGCGAGCCGTTGCCAAGTTCATCACAGATCGGCCTGGCGAAATGCTGGTCAAACTGGGTGAAGATGGCCACCTGCCCGAACTCGCTTTGCAGGAAGCTGCTGCACCTAAAACAGCGAAGCAGAAAGAAGGAGAAAAGGGGAACCCAGCATTGGTCTATGGAGCTCTGGGGTTCAGCCTGCTCGCTTCCATGGCGATGATGTTTCTGGAGCCCGAGACGTTTGATGAACGTCGAGCGACGAAGACGACGGCTCGCCGGGAGATTGTGAGTCGATTCATCGGCGACGAAAAGGGGCCAGCCCGTCCCTACCAGCGATTGCTGCGCGAAGCTGGACTGGCTCATTCTCGAGGTGACTTCAGAGGCGAGCGAGACGCGTACCTCGCCGTGCTCAATCTTCTGAATGCCGAAGATCGGAACGCTCATATCGGTATCACAGGCGATCTGGAAGACGATGAAAAACTGAAGGGGTATCTGGCGATCCTGCTCGGCAGGTGATTCAGAAATACGCTCTCCCTTGAGAGACAGGTGACTTGTTCCATGGCTCGACCGCACACTGTTCTGCTGTCTCTGTTCGTGTTTCAGGCCGTCGCCATTGCGGCCGATGAAACCAAACTTCCGCCACCGGCTGCTCAGCCCGTCGACTTTGCTCGCGACATTCAGCCGATTTTCAAGTCGAAGTGCTATTCCTGCCATGATGGCGCCAAGCAGCGCGGCGGACTGCGTCTGGATCTGAAAGCCGCCGCTCTGAAGGGGGGCGAAAGCTTTTCGCCCGCGATCATTCCTGGAAAATCCGCCGAGAGCCCTCTGATTCGAATCATCGCAGGACTGGAAGAGGGACTGCTGATGCCCCCCGAAGGGGAACGGCTGACGGCCCAGCAAATCGGTTTGTTGCGGGCCTGGATCGATCAAGGTGCCAAATGGCCAGATTCGTCCAACGTTGCCGATGACGTCATGTCACACTGGTCGTTTCAGCCTGTCGCGAGAAAAGCGATTCCAGCATCCGATGCAAAGCAAACAGGCTGGTCCAGGAATCCGATCGATCCCTTCATCATCGATCGACTGAGAAAGGAAGCGGCATCGGGAAATCTGTCTCCGTCAGCCGAAGCGGATCGTGGGACGTTGATCCGGCGATTGAGTTTCGATCTGATCGGACTGCCGCCGACTCCTGCCGAAGTCGCCGAATTCGTCGCAGATAAGAACCCTGACGCGTATGAGCGGCTGGTTGATCGCCTGCTGGCATCACCACATTTCGGTGAACGCTGGGCCAGGCACTGGCTTGATGTCGTTCGATTCGCCGAAAGCGATGGCTTTGAAACGAATCAGCCCCGGCCGAATGCCTGGCCGTATCGTGACTATGTCATCAACGCGATCAACGATGACCGGCCCTACGAACAGTTTATAGCGGAACAGTTGGCCGGTGATGCGTTCGGTGTTGATGAAGCGACCGGCTTCATTGTCGGTGGAGCGTGGGACCGCGTGAAGAGTCCCGACCCGGGCCTGACGGCTCAACAACGCGCCGATGAATTGCATGACATGGTCAGTACGACGGGAAGTGCTTTTCTGGGACTGACCGTCGGTTGTGCTCGTTGTCACAACCACAAGTTCGACCCGATTTCGCAAGTTGACTACTATGCGATGAAGGCGATTTTTGCAGGGGTTCAACATGGGGAACGTCCGGTCAAACCGATCGGAATGGAGTCTCGCGAACAGCAGATTAATGCGGTGAAAGAAGAATTGGCCCGGGTTGATGATGTGCTGCGTGCCTTCGAACCGCTGGCTTATGTGACGGGGGCTGAGCAACGGCTGGCTTCACGCGGAGCGGTGAAGGCTTTGGAGCCGAAAGAGACTCCGCCGGATGTTCCCAGTCTGTTTCTGGACGATGACACGCTACCGACGACAAATCCTCGGATGCCGAGCGTGACTCAACTGGTACCACGACTGGGACTGGAACCACATCGTCCGGGAACGGCTCGTGGACAGGCGAGTGATCCGGGAAATGCGAGCCGCTTTCCCAATCTTGGCAAGAACTATTCGTATTGGAACGAGGTTGCGAATAAAGATGTCTTTACGTGGAACCCTCACGTATCAGGTTCGTACCACGTCTGGCTGTCGTGGGGTTGTGGCTGGAGGACTCATGCAACGGACGCACGCTACATCCTCGATAGCGATGGCGATCTGACGACGAAAGAGGATCAGCAGGAGATTGCCCGGATCGATCAGCGGCGTTTTGCTGATGGGACAGGCGATGAACAACAGCCGTTGTGGAGCGGTTTCTATAACGCCGGGGTTTTCGAATGGACACCGACGACGCGTCTGATCCTGCGAGGTGGTGAAACGACCGCGTACGTTTCTGCTGATCTGCTGTTCCTGCAGGAAGCTCGCATCGGAAACCCCGAACCAAAGACCGCGTTGCCTCATTTGCGACCTTCCGTTCATCGCAAGACGAACGTCGAACGGTTCGCACCCATCAAAGCTCAATTTGTTCGGTTTGTGATCGAACAGGCTTCGAACGGGTCACAGCCCTGTATCGATGAGCTCGAAGTCTTTTCCGTACCTGCCGCGGGAACGCCGTCTCGCAATGTCGCTCTGGAAGCAACGCCAACTTCGTCATCGAGCCTTCCGGGTTATGAAATTCATCAACTCAAGCACATCAACGATGGTCGCTATGGTAACAGTGCAAGCTGGATTTCGAACGAGGCGGGGCGGGGTTGGGTTCAACTCGAGTTTGCACAACCTGTCGAGATCGACCGGATTCTCTGGAGTCGTGATCGACCCGAGAATGGCCAGTTCAGTGATCGCATTCCGACAAAGTATCGGGTTGAAGCGGGAATGACTCCGACAGAGATGGTGGTCGTCGCCTCTTCCGAAGACCGATTTCCAATCGAAAGGAATTTCGCCTCGCTTCCGACGCGCAGCGGCTTGAATGAGCGTGAACAGGCGGAAGCCACACAACTAGCCATCCGACGCGAAGCACTGACCAGCACCTTGAGTCAACTCACTCAGACTCGACAGGTCTATGCCGGGCGGTTCACATCTCCCGAACCAACAAATCGCTTTCACCGGGGCGACCCGTTGCAGCCACGAGAACCTGTGGCACCGGCCGGCTTGACCTCGTTCGGTCCTGAATTCAAGTTGCCACCGGAAGCGTCTGAGGTGACTCGACGACTGAAGCTGACCGAATGGATGACCTCGCCGGATCATCCCTTAACGCGACGCGTTTTTGTCAATCGGCTATGGCATTTTCACTTTGGTCAGGGACTGGTCACGACGCCGAGTGACTTTGGTCGCAACGGGGCCCGGCCTTCGCATCCCGAGTTACTCGATTGGCTCGCCAGCGAAGCGGTACCACACGGTGCCGCCAGAAATTCGCCGAAGCGACTGCACCGCATGATCGTGACGTCTGCGGCCTACCGCCAGAGTGGTGTGGCACGACCGGAAGGGATGAGCATTGACGCGGGATCGCGTCTCTTCTGGCGGTACCCGCCGCGACGACTCGAAGCGGAGCCGCTGCGTGATGCCATCCTGGCGGTCTGTGGCAATCTGGATGATCGCATGGGAGGCCCCGGCTTCGACCTGTTTGAACCGAACACGAATTACGTGAAGGTCTACAATTCGCGGCACGAATTCAGTGCAGCCGAATGGCGGAGAATGGTCTACCAGTCGAAGCCACGTATGCAACTTGATGACCTGTTTGGCCAGTTCGACTGTCCGGATGCCGGACAGATCACCCCCAAGCGAACCAGTTCCATTACAGCTCTTCAGGCTCTGAATCTGCTCAACAGCCAGTTCATGGTGCAGCAGTCAAATCTGTTTGCAGGTCGAGTCGAGCGGGAAGCGAGTGGTGACAAGACGGCGCAGATTCGCCGGGCATTCGATCTGATTTTCCTGCGGGCTCCGACTGCGGAAGAACTCGCGGCATCAACCGAAATTGTGGAACAACACGGTCTGCCGGCCTTGTGTCGTGCGCTGCTGAATGCCAATGAGTTTCTGTTTGTGTATTGATGGATCGCGTTCTTCTTGACGAGATTTCCGCTGCATCATTGATGTGGCAATGGTACGACTCTTCACGCGGGGCGTTGATGCAAGCGATGTGGCCTGCCCCGTGTGACAATCCCTGACAGGGTGAATTTCATGCCAGGTTTTCAACAGATCCTGCCGGATGTCTTCCAGTGGACCGATACCTGTAACGTCTACGTCGTACGCAGCGGCGACACCGCACTGCTGATTGATCTGGGAGACGGATCCGTCCTCGACCATCTGGGCGAGATCGGTGTTCGCACGGTCGAATGGGTGTTGTTCACGCATCACCACCGTGAACAATGCCAGGGAGGCGCGAAGCTCGCAGGAACCGGAATCAAAGTCGCAGCATCGCTGATTGAAAAGCCGCTGCTGGAGGCTGGGGCCACATATCGCAAGATGCGGCCGACGCTGGGGGATGCATTTACTGTCCATGGCGCCAGCTACGTTCGTCCGCCGATTGATCCGATCCAGGTGGACCGGGCGTTCGCCAAAATGGATGACTTCACTTGGCGCGGGCGCGAGTTCTGGGTGATCGAGACTCAGGGAAACTCGCCCGGACACACGGCCTATCTGCTCAAGCACAACGACCGCTGGCTGGTGTTTTCTGGCGATTTGATGGTCGACGGCGCGAAGATGCATACTTGGTACGACACCGAATGGGATTATGGTTTCGCCAAGGGACTGTACGAACTGGGGAAGAGCGCCGCACAGATCGCGGGCTACGATCCGTCGCACCTGCTCCCATCTCATGGACCGGTGATTCGCAACGCGAAAGGGCAATTGCAGGACTACGTTACCAAGCTGCGGCAGATGGGCGACGTGTATGTCCGCGGCTATGACGTTCAGCGATTTGATGGCTGCGATCAGGATACCGTCAGTCGCCCGACGGAAGTGCCTCATCTGTGGCAATTGAGTCCCCACCTGTACAAGTTCCGTGGCCCCAATTACGCCGTCAATTTCGCGATGGTGCTGGCCGACAATGGGCATGCCCTGGTGATCGATTGCGGCCTGTTCAATCGCGAGTTTCTCGATACGGCGATTCAGCGCATGCGCGACAGACTGGGCCTGAAGCAGATTGACGCCGTGTTTGTGACTCACATGCATGGTGACCACGGGATGGAGGCGACGTACCTGCGAGACAAATACGGCGCCAAGCTCTGGACTATGGAAGGGATTGCCGACAAGTTCGAGCGGCCGTGGGATTATGACCTTTGTGCACTGCTCCCGGCCTATCAGGATCGCGGCAAGGATCTGGGGCCATTTCAATTCGATCGGGTTGTCAAGAACGGCGACGTGATTGAATGGGAAAACATTCCGTTCTGCTGCGATTGGATGCCCGGACAGACCAAGTATCACGCCTGCCTGCATGGTGATATTGATGGTCGTCGAGTGGCATTTACGGGCGACAACATCTTTGGCAGCACCACCAGTCCGACACAGGGGGGCAATGAAGCAGTTGTCGCTCGCAATGGCGGGACGCTGGAAGAGGGGTACCTTTACGCAGCCCATTACCTGCACAGCATCGCTCCCGATCTGCTCGTGGGCGGTCATTGCTGGGTGATGGATCGACCGAAAGAACTGATCGAACGCTTTCGAACTCGCATGATCACATTACGAGCCGCCTTTCAGTCGCTCAGTGCCGAGACCGATTATCGGTACATGTTCGACCCCTACTGGGTGAGTGCCATTCCCTATCGAGTCGTCGTCAAGGCGGGCAAGTCTGTCACGGCCCAGATCCTGGTTCGAAACTACGGCAAGACCCCGCAACTGCATCGCATCGTTCTTCACGCACATCCCGGAATCACGTTTGATCCGCCGATTTTGGAAGGAACTGTGGACCCAGGTGCAACAGAAGCGATCACGGTCAAAGTCAGTGCCGCAGCCGACGCAACACCAGGGATGCGGGTCATCGGCCTCGACATCACTCGTGACGGTACTCGCCTGGGCGAGCTATTCGATTTCCTGGTCCATGTCGGCGATGTCCCTGAAGACAAGGCAAAGGCAACGACGTCCGAGAAAGGACCAAAGTACTGAAATCGCAGCTTCGCGCTGAGTGATCTCCAACTTAAGGAATGGGTGCCACGGTCTTGGAGTCTGCGACAAGGCCGTGGCTTCGATGAATTAAGATTGAGTAAAATTTCATGGAGAAGGCGAATTGATTGTGAAATGGGCTGGAAACCAAATTCAGCACGACCTTGTCGCAGACTCCAAGATCGTGGCACCCCGCACCTGTTCACTTTCCGTATTGAATACGGGCATGGCGCATCAAAAACTGAGCGCACGCAGCGTGTCTTCAACTGCGTACGAAATGATTCAATGTTGAAGGGCCGCGAATTGTGCGACTTTCCAATGAAACAGCGAACATCTGCGGGCAACTTACCGAGTTGCAGTCAAAAAAGAGTTGGTTCGATGGCGCCGCCAAGGACGTCAGTATCTGCTCACTTCTACAGCGGTTGGCTTACGCAGGCGAACTGGGATCGTTGCCGTGTTCAGCGCAGTTTCTGCTGTCACCAAGCTCAATGGTTCAGTCGGAGGCTCGTAAGACGGTTTCGCAAATACTGAAGAGCGTCTCCCCGTATGACCACCTTCATATCAATGAGGCATTTTTGGGGGCCTACGACTGGTACGTCAGTGAATCCTGGCGAAAGCTCAATCCGGCTGAACTGGCAGTTGTCGCAGGAAACAATCAAGAAGAGGGCTATTGTGCCGTCTTGGGGTTGGCCAGCTTCCATTACAACGGGTACGTCCGACATGAAGCGGTGCGATTGCTGTCCAAGATTACAGATGGAAGTGAATTGCCATTCCTTCTGATTCGGCAAAATGATTGGGTGGTGCCAATTGCCAATGACGCTCGTGAAGCGGTGACAGAAAGGGTCGGTCAGGCGTATCTGCCACATCTGATGAAGTCCCTTCGACTGATTCTTCATCTTTCGACATTCCGCAGATACGACCATCGGGAGATCGTTCAGCGTGTCGTGAACATCATGCTCGACGAACATCACGACGACATCCTGCGCACAGCAATCGCCTCACCTGATCGGCAAGTCCGTCGCACCGTGGTGAATCTTGCTTTTCAGAACGACGGGGAACATCGACGCCGCGTTGTTTTGCACGGCCAGAACTCCAATGACCCCACCATCAGGCTTTCCTGCTGTCGGCGCTATTCCGAAGTCTTTGATCGAGAAACTCTGCAACTCGCCCTGAACACCGCGATAACGGACCCGTTCATGCCTGTACGACGAGAAGGCCTGTTGTCGAAGGCCGACAGGTTCCCGGAATTGTCTGCCGTAATATGGCGGTCGGCACTGCTTGACCCGAGTGCAGCAATCCGTGAACTTGCTCGATTTGAACTCGCCAGGCTTGGGGACACAAACCTGGCAACCGTTTATCGCCGAGCTATTTCAGAATCCGCCGATTTGCTGGTCGCAACCCAAGGGCTGGCAGAGACCGGCGATTGTTCAGATATCGATGACTTCCAACGACTATTGAATCATCCGTTTCCGAGTCGGCGACGTGTCGGGTTGCAGGGCTTGAGTCGTGTGGGAAGGGAGTCCTCACTCGATCATTTGTACTCTGCGCTGCGAGACAACCATCCAAGCGTCTCACGAGAAGCCAGGAAGCAACTCGGTGAGTTCCTGCACGCTGTTTCGGGTGAAAAGCTCCTCGCGATCGCACTGGATGCACAAGCCGAATTCTGTCGCCAGAATGCCGTTGCCCTGATTTCAGAATTGGGGAAATGGAAAAGCTTACCTTGGCTTCTGCGTGCTGCCTCGAACTCATCGAGAGAAACAGCGGTATATGCTGAAGAAGAGATTGAAAGCTGGTTCATTGGTTCGAGGTACAATCGGGTCTTCACAAGACCGAGCAGTAGTGAGGCCTATGACATCAGAACGTCTCTCGAACAAGTGGAGGGCCGGATTTCGGCGAGGATCGTTGATTTACTGAGAAAAGAATTGGCGAAGCCGTAACGAAGTGATTCACGACTGACTAGACTTCGAAAAACTCGACGCTACCGCAGGATAACCGGGGATTCGCCAGAATCCGGGGCTTCCTTCGCAAAGCCTTAGTCCAGCCCCGGCCACCCTGCCGCCGCTCTGCGATTGTCTGACGACATAGACGCCGACGCTCCTGACGAGCATGGCCACAGCCGCACGGCAGGGCAGACGTACATTTACGGAAAGCATGTTCGTACCGCATCGCTGACAGTCTGCGTGTGTCTGGCAAGATCGTCTTGAAGACGTTGCCAGTTGCCTCCGTAGCCCATACGTCGAGCCAGCGATTCAAAATCGGCGGAATTCAAGGATGGAATTGCCAGATCACGCGCATCGCCGCGTACCATTCTCAATGATTCGATCATGTTTCGAAGGAATGCGTAGGCTTGATCGAGTCGCTGACATGTTGCTTCATCGATGACCTGCAGTTTCGACAATCCGTGCAGTGCATCGCGGGTATTCGTCGTCCGCAGTGCGGGTTGAGTCTTGCCGTTGCTGATCTGTTTGGCCTGGACCAGGTACTCCAGATCGACCAACCCTCCGGGACTCAGCTTGGCGTTGAATGTTTCCGCACCGACCAATTGCCGGACCTGGCGTTCACGCATCGCTCGAATGGCAGCGAAATCGACAGGCTGCCCCGTGTAAACGATGTCGTCTCGCAGACTCACCAGTCGCTTCCCGAATTCCTCGTCGCCTGCAATCGGACGAAGCTTCACCAGACTCTGGCGTTCGTAGGGCCATGCGGGGCCATCCAGATGGAAATAGTGCAGGAACGAGTCGCAACTGACGGCCAGGCTTCCCGAACGTCCATAGGGTCGCAGCCGCAGATCAATTCGGAAGATCCCTTCGCTTCGCGCGCGAATGGCATGCGTTACCCCTTCGACGAGGCGGGCGAAAAAGTTTGCGTTGG
>CAIWEX010001140.1 GCA_903911795.1 uncultured Schlesneria sp. | reverse complement strand
TGCCCCAACGGGGCGCTGCATACCAACCTGGGGTGAACCAAAGATCAAAAGTTGAGGTCGTCACGTCATGGTGGTACCAGCAGTTTCAATCGACGCAATTCATCTTGATCGCGAAGCGAAGACAGACCGTAGTTCCCCCGCACCTTGGGGTGCATACGTAGGGGAGGGATCTCTGGTATATTGAGCGTGTCGCCTTCAGTGTCGAACGCAATCCATGGTCGTGGAGTGCAATTCGCACCCACCCGGGCAACATTGCTTTCACGAATTCCCGTCAAAAGACACTGCCAAAATCGTTGCCCGCGTTGGGTGCCACCCGATTTCGCAGCCATCTTCAAACTGGGACATGGCGAGTGTCCATCACTTTGATTCTATCCCTGCTCGCGCCACGGTGGTAATCGCGAGCACCGCTGGATGTTTGATTCGCTTTTCCACAGAGATCGCGTAGAAACGCTCGCGCAGGCTGTCGTCATGGCCAATTTCTGAAACGTGATACATGCGTTTGATTTCGCTTGCCACGATATCATGGGCTGCAAAAATTCCATCGCCGCATTGACCGAAAGCTTTCAACAGGGCGGTGTCCGAGAATTCTCCACGAATCTGCGGGCGAATTCCAATTTGGTCAAACCACTGGTCCAAGACCCGGCGCAGATTAACGTTTTCGGTTGGCAATAGAATCGGCGCACCATCCAGAGACTGGGGAAAACCTTTACGATAGCGCTTCGCTAATTCTTCCGTCCCGAAGAACGTGATGCCACATTCACCCAGGAGATGGTTATAGGCCTTGACGCCGAGCCGAGGATTTGCCGGAACGTCGCTCAAGACGAGGTCCAGTTCATGTAAAGCGAGTTGCGCCATCAGTCGATCAGGTTCGCCATCATGGCACGTGACTTGGATTTTCTCCGGAAGTGCCAATGCTGGTTGCAGCAACCGGTGCGAAATCAGTTTTGGCAGTGCATCAGCAACGCCGACCACAAACCGGATGGCCCGGCCAGTAGGCCGGTTGCGCAGTGTGTCTTGCAATTCCCGTCCGAGCGAAAAAATCTCGTCGGCATACTGGAACACTGTCCGCCCCGTGTCTGTCAGCACAAGATTGCGACCTGACCGGGCGAACAGGTTGGCTTTCAGTGACTTTTCCAGCCCACGAATCTGCCCACTGATAGTCGGTTGAGCCAGATGCAGTTTTTCACACGCTCTCGCCACGCTTCCTTCTCGGGCCACAACCCAGAAATACATCAGGTGGTGGTAATTCAGCCAGTCCATCGGATTTGCCCCTCAAATCAGTGTTTTCAGTGGCAAGCGAACAGCCGTTCGATGAGCAGGCCTGCTGCTTTGGGAGTGCTCACTCCGATTCTCAAACAATCGAAAAAAACGATGTATTGTCATCAAACAATCTATTTGTATCGAATCTTGTGAAGAAGTACAAATCCATATTCCTCGCCATCCGTAAACGTCGTTACCAACAACTTTGACTCCCCAACAACGGGGGCGGAAGTGTCTCCGTGGACAATCAATTCTGGATTGCTGGTGCCGTGCTGGTCATCTGAGATGCTGCCATTCACGGTCGAATGTCGGACTGAATACGAAAGAATTGGTGGGCACGGATTGAAGGTTGTATCGGACAGAGAATCCATGTCGGTCGTGCTATCACCAGGAGAGATCATTCATGATTTGGATGTATGCCGGATTTATCCTTATTGTCATCGCTCTGCTTTTGCTGGACCTGGGTGTGTTCCATCGCCAGGCCCACGTTATCTCAATCAAGGAGTCGTTGAGTTGGTCGGCGATCTGGGTCACATTGGGAACGAGCTTCAGCATCTTGATTTTTTTCGGATACGAATACCATTGGCTGGGTCTTGGCCTGGTCCCGGATTTGATGACAACCAACCCGACAGTCGTTGAGGGGGGGGGCATCGTCTATAACGACGGTGCTTCCGCGCTGATCAAGTATCTGACCGGCTATCTCGTGGAGAAGTCACTGGCGGTCGACAATATTTTCGTCATCGCAATGGTGTTTGGCTTTTTCGCCGTGCCGCCGATTTATCAGCACCGCGTGCTGTTCTGGGGAATTCTTGGCGCGTTATTGATGCGCGGGATCCTGATTGCGGTGGGTGCCGAGTTGATCGCTACTTTCTCCTGGACGATTTATATCTTCGGCGTCTTTCTGATCATCACCGGCGTCAAGATGTTCTTCATCAAGACCGATCACCAGGATCCGCATAACAATTTCGTGGTTCGCCTGGTACGCCAATGGATTCCGATCACCGAGAAGTACCATGGAGAACACTTTTTTGTCGTCGGAGGCTCCGCAGCATCGCTGGAACCGGCAACACCTGATGCTGCGATTGAGGAAGACCGTGTCGTCAGAAATGCCAAATCGGGCGTGCGACTCGCTACTCCGCTGTTCTTGGCACTGGTGAGTGTTGAGTTCACCGACCTCATCTTCGCCGTGGACTCCATTCCGGCCATATTCTCCATCACGACTGATCCGTTTCTCGTCTTCACAAGCAATATCTTTGCAATTCTTGGCCTTCGCAGCCTGTACTTTGCCTTGGCCGGTATGATCCACACGTTCAAGTATCTGAAGGTGGCATTGGCCGTCGTGCTGTTAGTGGTGGGGGCAAAGATGATTGCCCACTCCTGGCTCAAGGAGTTGCTCGGCCCCAACTTCAATCTGTATCTGCTCGGTCTGGTCGTGGCAATTCTGGCTGTGGGGATTATCGCGTCACTGGTTTCAGCAAAGGAGCAGTCAGATCAGCAGACGATTCAATCGCATTGATTCGTGCACCTTCCAATGGATCGAATCATCGAGAAAATCGATGTATTGTCGTCAAACAATCTATTTGTATGGAATCTCGATGGAGAGTACAAATCTTTTGTGGGAAACGCAGTCGATGGAGTGATGGAAGCTCCGCATCGGATACGGCGGATTCGACGACTGCGGTCAAGTCATGGATGCGGGGGAGATGGCCATGTTGGTATTAGCGAGAAAAGTCGGAGAGAAAATCGCGATTGGACCTCAGGCAGAGATTTTGATCACGATCGTGGGGATTCGCGGGGGAAGAATTCAACTGGGAATCGATGCCGAGCCTTCGGTTCCCGTGCAACGTGGGATTTCACAATCGGTGGCTGTATCTCAGGAGAATCGGTCGCCCAGGGAGCACAAGCATGTTATGGAACTTGCACAGTAGCGGCGCGGAATGGAATGCGGAACTCCGGGAATATCTCGAACGGCGACTGTTGTTCGCCCTGTCACGGTATGCCCCGAAGATCACCAAGGTCAACGTCTACATCGCAGATCAGAATGGTCCGAAAGGTGGCATCGACAAGTCATGTCAAATTATCGTGCAGATGCCCGGTTTCACGAATCTGGTGGCGAAGACGGTTGATTCTGAGTGGATTGCCTGTATTGATCGGGGGACGACCCGGATCGGGCAAAACGTACGGCGAGCGTTAGCGTGGAAGCGAGAGCATCAAACTCGGGCAGCTTAGCGTCAGGCTCCTCGACCCTTCGTCCATGCGAAGAGGGGGATCTGAAATCGTCGCAATGGACTCGTCCAGTCTCCATCCGGCTCCTCTCCTCCGTCGCGGGAGGAGAGGAGCATTTGGGCGTACACTCTGCTAGCCTGCCCTTCATTTTCTTCTACCGAAAGCCGTACGTTGTCGTCGACCATGTTGAATGGATCACCAGCCCCGCACGATTCTTCGAACTCAGAGATCCCTGATGCTGATCTCTTGAGTCTGTCGCGCGCCCTCGACTTTCTTGCTCGGCATTTAGATCGTCCTTGTGAAGAGCGACAGGCGTGTCGACTGTTGTCCGAGATGATGCGGTCGCATCCGGGAACAATTCATGACTCGTGGTGGAGCTGGCTGCTCTCAGCAGGACGATCTTTAGGCCTCCCCTTACGGGTATTGGATGTGCCGATCCGCGATTTGCCTGTCATCTTGCGATCAGGAGCGTGCGTCGTGGCTGAACACTGCGCCGCTCATGATCTCGGATTGAACATTAAAAATCTGGACGCGAAACAAATCATTCTGGTGGGATCTCTGGCTTCGACGTTGTCTGATGGCATTGAACAGCGGGGCGATGCAACTCTGCTCCGCGTGATCATTGCCAGCAAGGAGTCGGATTTATGTCCTGCGAATCACGGGCACGAAAAACCATGGGTACTGCTGTGGAGATTGCTTTCCCCTGATCGCAATGATCTCTGGGCTTTGGTGGTGTTTTCGAGCATTGCAGGGCTCTTGATGCTGTCTGTGCCCGTCACGGCGCAGCAACTGGTCCGAACGGTCACGTTTGCAACTTTGTATCAGCCGATTGTCGTGCTTTCTCTGATGCTACTGGGATTGCTGGGCTTTGTGGCTGCTCTGCAAGCACTACAGGTCTACGTGGCCGAGATCATTCAGCGACGATTGTTCGTCCGGGTCACCGGACAGGTCACTCGCTGTCTGACTCAAGCAGATGTCGCAGCCTGGCGACAATTCGCGGTACCGGATTTTGCTAATTATTTTCTTGAAGTCGCAATCGTTCAGAAGGTTACCGCGTCGCTCGTGGTCGACGGCGTCGCCATCCTGCTGACCACGTTGATCAGCATGAGCGTGATGGCGTTTTATCATCCATTCCTGCTGGGGTATGACATATTGCTGCTGGCGTTTCTGGCCACGATTCTTTTCGGCTTCGGCCGTGGCGGTGTGAAGACTGCGATTCAAGAGTCACGGACCAAGTACGGTGTGCTCAGTTGGTTGGAAGACATGGCCCGCTGCCCCGGCATATTTCGGACTGGTGGCGTCGAACTCCTGGCAATGCAGCGAACCGACGTGCTCTGTGCTGATTATCTGCGCGCCCGCCGCTCACATTTCTCGATCCTGATGCGGCAAATCGTTCTGGTGCTGATCCTGCAGGTCATTGCCACGACGGCACTGCTGGGCTTGGGCGGATTTCTGGTCTTGAACGAGCAGTTGACGCTGGGTCAACTGGTCGCCGCCGAACTGATCGTGGCGATGATTGTTGCCTCATTCGCCAAGCTTGGCAAACATCTGGAAGGATGGTACGACCTGCTGGCGTCCGTTGATAAGCTCTCGCACCTTCTCGACCTACCGCCCGAACCGGACGATGGTCTGATCGGTCTGTCGCGTCAGGGCCCAGCGGAGTTTGTCATCCAGGAAGCCGTATCCCAAGAGACGGAAACGCCAACAGACACTTCAGTGAATGGTGAACTGTTGCGGGTCGCCCCTGGCGAGTCGGCGGTGCTCATCAATTGGCACCCGTCTCTTACCCGTGATCTCGCCGACGGCTTACGCGGACTTCGTGGCGTGTCGGGACTAGATCTTATTCTCGACGGAGTTCAAATTGACGACATCCGCGGTGATGTGCTGCGTCAACATGTCGCTGTGGCAAGTGACCTGGAGTTCTTGTCTGGAACGATCGCAGAAAACATTCATTTGTCACGACCTCGCGTGTCTGAATCCGATGTTTGTGGAGTGTGCGATGCCGTCGGTCTCACTGAAGAGCTTCGGCTCGCCGGTCTGACGCTGTCAACACAAATGTTGCCAAATGGTTGGCCACTCAATGCCTTGCAGCATCGTAGGTTGATACTTGCGCGTGCCCAGGCGGGCAGGCCCAGGCTACTCTTCATCGATCATCTCTGCGACCTCTTTACTGAAGCCGAGTTCCGGCAATTGTGGCAGCGACTGTCACACTATCAGCCGCAAACGACAATTCTCGTGGCAACTGTTCGTGAGGACATCGCCCAAGTGGTTGGTCATGTCGCCAGCCGACCGCTCAACCATCGCAGGCAGAAACCGGGGACTCACTAATGCTCAAGCCCACCCCATTACCGTTGCCGACTCAACCACTGGAGTTTTCGGCACTTGGTGACCTGTCCCGTGCCACCATTTGGGCACACCGCGTCGCCGTTTGTCTATTCCTGGGATTGTTGCTCAGCGTGATTGCTTGCATGGCGTTGCCTTGGCAGCAATCGGTGGCGGGAAAAGGCCGAGTGATCACCTATGACCCGAACCATCGGCTTCAGGAGGTCGACGCTCCGATTTCCGGGCGGCTGGTTGACATCTTGCCGGATTTGGTGGAAGGGATGCATGTCGCCAAAGGCGAGTTACTGATGCGGATCGAACTGGTTGATCCGATTCTGAGAGAACGTTTTGCAGAGCAGTTTGAAGCCCAAAAACGAAAACTCAAAGCCGAGGAGACGATTGTCTACGCCTACGAGCAGCAGATTCTGGCGTTCAGGGATGTGCGCGAACAGACGGAATTGGCTCAAGATGAGTATGTAAAGGTGGCAGAGCAAAAGTTGCTGGCTGAGGAAGAAAATCTCAAGGCGATGGAGGCTGGCTACGAACAGGCAGAGAAGGACAGCGTGAGGCGCAAAGAACTCTATGAGAAAAAGGTCGAATCCAAATTTGAGTGGGAGCTGGCCGTGCGCAAGGCAGCCGAAGCGAAATCAAAGCTTCAGCAGGCAAAGGCTTACGTAAAAGCAGCCCAGAGTGAACTTGCTGCAAAAAAGGCCGAACGTGAACACAAACTGCGCGAGGCGGATGCGAAAATCGAATCTGCAGATGCGGTATTTAGAAAATCGCAGGCAGATGTCGAGAGTACAAGGAAAGATCTGGCCGATATTCAGAATAAGCAGTCTCTGCAAGTACAACCGGTTGTAGCGCCATTGGATGGATATGTTTTGAAGTTACGGACTTTTCAGGGAGGCCAAATCGTCTCTGCGGGTCAACCACTGTTGGAGTTGGTACCTGCAACAGCAGATCGGGCCGTGGAAGTGAAAGTCGATGGCAACGATGCACCACTCGTGGCCAGCCACGCGGCAGAGGGACAACCTCGTAAAGTCCGTCTGCAGTTTGAAGGTTGGCCTGCGGTGCAGTTCAGTGGTTGGCCATCGGTTGCCGTGGGAACCTTTGGTGGAATCGTGGCCACGGTGGATCGCACCGACGACGGTCAGGGGAAGTTTCGAGTCGTTGTGATCCCTGATCCCGATGATCGTCCCTGGCCTGATGCAGAGTACCTGCGCCAGGGAATCCGGGTCAATGGTTGGGTTTTGCTGAATAATGTTCCGCTCGGACAAGAGTTATGGCGTCAAATGAATGGATTTCCACCGATTGTCACGATGCCGTCGCCCACCAAGCAAGATGGGTTGCTGCGAGGAAAAAAGTAGCAGAATTGCTATCGATCGTTTGCGCACTTTGCCTGGCATTGAACTGTGGATGTAAAGTGACCCGCATCGATTTCCGCGATAAATACGTGATCGATCGAACGGGGACTGTTAAAAAGTCGGCCAGTAAATCCTCGGTCGCCAAATCTCGCCCCGTTGCGCGTGAACGAGAGATCGAGCAAGTCAGCGGGACCGATGGAGACAAGCTGGCACCACCAGAAATTCTTGATCTCCCTTCGCCGACCACCGACGAAGAACGGCCCGGCTCGACTTCTCTCGGGCCGACTCAACCGATTGTGCTCGACCAGGTCGTTGATGCCATCTATCAGTCCTACCCTCTGTTACGGATCGCCATTGCCGGACGCGATGTCGCCATGGGAGACAATGTTGCAGCTCAGGGGGAATTTGACTTCAAGCTCAAAGCCGATACGCTGAATCAGGCGGAAGGTTTTTATCAGAACTACCGTCAGGGTGTTGGTTTTGATCAACCACTGTACGGGGGTGGCAGTGTTTTCGGAGCGTACCGCATCGGACAGGGAAAATTTGAGCCTTGGTACGGCAACCGCGAAACCAATGGAGGCGGTGAGTTTCAGTTGGGCTTGTCTGTTCCGCTCTGGCAGAATCGTGAAGTTGATGAGCGCCGCGCTCAGTTGTGGCGTACCGCATACGGGCAATCGCTGGTTGAGCCGGAAATTCGCGGCCAACTGTTGGGATTTGTGCGAGACGGTTCAATTGCGTACTGGGAATGGGTCGCAGCGGGGCAGAACTTTCGCTATGCCGAACAACTCCTGAAACTTGCACAAGATCGGGATCAACAACTCCGCAGCCAGGTGGAAGAGGGCGATCGGGCGGAATCCGATTTGACCGACAATCAGCGTTTGATCGTCGGTCGGCGCATTAAGCGCCTCGCCACCCTGCAGAAACTGCAGACTACAGCCGTAAAACTATCTCTGTATCTCCGCATGCCGGGCGGCATCCCTTTTGTGCCTGGCCCCGAATTATTGCCTGCCTCATTTCCCGAACCATTGCCCGTCGAACGCAGCACACTGCAACAGGATATTCAGTTCGCCCAGGCTCGCCGACCGGAACTCATGGCGTTCGACATTAATCGGCGACAGTTAGACGTCGATCTCCAACAGGCGAATAATCTGCTGCAACCATCTCTGGATGGGCAAATTCTAAATAGCAAAGACGTAGGGTCGCCGACTTTGAAGGGAGACAAGACGCCTTATCAGTTAGAAGCTGGGTTGCTGCTCTCGGTACCTTTGCAACGGCGCAAAGCAAAAGGGAAAATTGCCGCAGTGGAGGGAAAGATCGCCCAGTTAAATGCGAAACGGCAATTTGCCTCCGACAAAATTGCGGTCGAGGTCCAAGGGGCCGTGATTGCGTTGGACATGGCGTATCAAGCCATCAACCAGGCACGAGAAGCGATTCGTCTCAATGAAGAGATGCAGCGATTCGAAACCATCAGGCTGGAAAAGGGTGACAGCGATTTTCTTCGACTGAACTTGCGCGAAACGGCCACCTTTGATGCACGCGTTATCGAAGTCGAGTCATTGCTCCGGTATTTCGAAGCTCAATCCGACTATCGCGCTGCGGTCGCTGCGGACCTCCCTGATGTCATCGAGATGGGACCGTAGTGCATTCCCAGTTCTTGATGACTCGGATCCGCATAACTGCGACAACCCGACTTTTTCGCCTCAACATCTGCGAAAAATCAATTTTCAATTGCCGCTGGACCGTTCACGTCAGGCGTTCTTGACCTAGATTCCGTTGCTAAGCCGCGTGCAAAATCGCTTTTGCGTGCCGCGCCATTCTACAGCGTCAAGCTGAAGGGAACTTTCAAATTCTGCAATCTGCCAACTGGATTACGGCGGCACTTGATCACTTGCTGTCATCGGTCAGTACATCGCACACCGATATGGAATTGGATTCCGAACTCGTCGTGCGGGAAGTCGCGCGTGACGAAGTCACCCCCGATCTGGTTGCACGGTGGTGCGATCTTGAAACTCGATCATGCCATGCAAATGCGTTCTTGAGTCCCGAATTTCTACTGCCTGCGTGGAAATGGTTGGAACCGGACGGAAACTCCTTTCTATTGACTGTCGAGGAACGTCAGACCGGTCGGCTCAGGTCGCTGGGATGCTTTCAGGAATCGCCTGGCAGCAGGCTCCTAGCGCTGCCGCATCTTGTTGCGGCGAAGACGATGCACTCTTTCCGCACCGGCATGCTGCTGGACGAGAGCACCGCTGATCGGACGTTAAATGCCTGGCTGAGGTACTTACAGAAACAGTCGCGGTGGGGGGGCGTGGTCTTTCCAACAATGCGACTGGATTCAATACTCGCTCAGCGTATGCAAGCGGCATTGAAAGCCTGCAATCTGTCGTGGCATACAGGCCCTCAGATCACGTCGGCTGCCTTCTTTCCACCGATCGCTTCCGAGGGAACACTTTCAGAGCATCTATCGAAACATCGCTGCAAGTTACTACGTCAAAAGCAACGGAACCTGGAGTCGGTGGGGCCAGTCAGACTGCATAGGATTGAGCGGCCCGACGAAGTCGCCCAGGCAATCGAGCAGTTCCTGAGCTTGGAAAATGCAGGGTGGAAGGGGAAAGAGGGAACTTCGTTGCAGTCGAACTTTGCTTCCGCAGAGTTCCTGCGATCAATGGCAACCGGATTCTTTGAGCGTGGAAAACTGGTCCTTACGCAACTGCTCGCAGGTGACCATGTTGTCGCCTCAACGATCAATCTGCACGGTGCGTCGACTCTCTTTGCCTTTAAGAT
>CAIWEX010001139.1 GCA_903911795.1 uncultured Schlesneria sp. | reverse complement strand
TTGGTCAGACCCCGCCACCCTGCCGTATAGCAAAGGGTTTCCTGAGGACCAACCGCCGGTCGTTCAAGTCTTGGGAATCCAAATATCGACTAAACCTTTCGCAACTCACTAAAGACCGCTTCCGCAGCCTGCAGTGTCGCTTGCAGATCCGATTCCGAATGGGCGGCCGAGACGAAGTTGGCCTCGTACTGACTGCAGGCGAAATAGATTCCCCGTTCGAGCATGCCGTGAAAGTACCGGGCGAACCGCTTGGTATCGCTCTTCACCGCAACCGTGTAATTGGTGACAATCTCAGGATTGAAGAACAGCGTAAACATGCTGCCGATCTGAGGAACCGTGTGGTCCAGTCCGGCGGCCGAGGCGAGTTTTGACAAATTCGACGTCAGTTCGCGAGTGACCTGTTCCAGTCTTGGGTAAGGATCAGTCTCTTTCAAGGTCGTCAAAGTAGCGATGCCGCTGGCCATCGCCACGGGATTCCCCGACAGCGTTCCCGCTTGATAAACCGGTCCGAGCGGCGACACGACACTCATGATGTCTCGACGACCGCCATAGGCACCTACAGGCAGTCCGCCACCGATGATTTTTCCCAGAGTTGTCATGTCCGGGCGGATCTGGAATCGTCCCTGAGCACCACCGTAAGCGACGCGGAAACCCGTCATGACTTCGTCGAAGATCAAAACGGTCCCATGTCGATCACAAAGCGAACGAAGGGTCGCGAGGAATTCGCTGGTGGGGATGACTGTTCCCATATTGCCAACGACGGGTTCCAGAATGACGCAGGCAATCTCATCGCCGCGCCGGGCAAACAGATCCTGCAGTAGCTGACAATCGTTGTATTCCAGGCAGAGTGTGTCTGCGGTGCAGCCAGCGGGAATGCCAGGGCTGGAGGGTGTTCCGAGTGTCAGTGCCGCACTTCCTGCCTTCACGAGCAGGCTGTCGACGTGACCGTGATAGCATCCTGTAAATTTCACCAGGACGTTTCGCCCTGTGAAACCTCGAGCGACGCGAATCGCGCTCATCGTTGCTTCGGTTCCAGAATTCACCATCCGGACCATTTCCATGGAGGGAACGGCATCGATCACCCGTTCGGCAAGTTCGGTTTCCAACTCACAGGGGGCACCAAAGCTTGTCCCCTTCTCGAGTGCCGCGTGGATGGCACTGATCACCGCACGATGGCGATGCCCCAGGATATGAGGCCCCCACGACCCGATGTAGTCGACAAAGCGGTTGCCATCGATGTCGTAAAGGTAGGCTCCCTCAGCACGATCCATCACAACGGGAGTTCCCCCGACGCCGCCAAAGGCACGCGCGGGGCTGTTGACACCCCCTGGAATCACTTTTTGAGCACGAGCAAAATGAGCCTGACTGCGAGTTCGATCCAATGCCATGACGTCGTCAACTCCCATGTTCGATTGATTTAGCAGCTAGTTAGGTCACGGTTTGTTTTTCAGGTTAGATCCATCCGCCGGAACGCGCGAGCGTCCGGTTCTCACCGTGGGATGGTACCCCGCGGCTGATGACCCAAAACGAATTCTAAACCGTGATAACGCACCAGCCGAATTGTGCACGATGTGAATTCTTTGTGGCAGGAGTCGGCGATTCGCAGTCCCTGCCAAACAGACTTTGGTCAATGACCGCCTGCAGCCTCTTGACCATGCATCCACTTCACCAAAAGCGGCGAAAGGATGAAGAGGACCAAGGCCGAAACGCAACCGGCGATTGCCATAAAAGCGAAGACTCCGCCGTATACATGGACCGATTCGATGGGGAGCGGGAAAACCGCTTCTACACCTTCTTCTCCGACCCCTGTCAACGCGGCGATCTTCCCCCCCAGCAAGTTCGCCAGAGCCGACGCCAGAAACCAGCCCCCCATGACGGTGCTCACCATGCGCTGGGGCGATAGTTTTGTCACCATGGACAGTCCGACAGGCGACAAGCACAACTCCCCGACAGTATGCAACAGGTATCCGAGTAACAACCACTCCATGCCAACAATGCCGTACTTGGTGCAGGACTGAGTCCCCAGCCAGAGTGCCGCGAATCCCAGCCCCAGTTGCAACAGTCCTAGCGAAAACTTGACGGCGGTATTGGGTTCCCAGCGGTATGTGGCCAGGAATGACCAGACGAGTGCCAAGGGGACCCCAAAGATCATGATGAAGATCGGGTTCGCTGCCTGAAACATACTGGCCTTCACTTCGCGGCCATCGATTTTCATTCCGATCATGTCATCGTTGACTTCGACCGATTCGAGATATGGGGTCAGTTCTTTCGCGAGGAACGCTCGTTGCAGTTGCGCATTCAGATTTGTTGCTGCGGCCTTCTTCGGCTCCTCTTCCTTTGCGGGCTCTTTCTTTTCCTCTTTTGCTGCGGTTGCTTCAGGTTTGGATGTTGCTGCCGCTTCCGTCTTGCAGAAGTCGTCCACTCCCTTTAGTGCGGCGATGTTGACAGCCTGTTGGATCTCGGCATTTGTCGCGTTTTCAGGGGCTTCGACAACGGTCGTCCTCGCAACGGAATGCGCGATATCGACCATTTTCAATTTCCACTTGCGGCCAGCAACCGTTCGGCCGAGTAACGCGGATGTAGATCG
>CAIWEX010001138.1 GCA_903911795.1 uncultured Schlesneria sp. | reverse complement strand
CGGGATGGGGCGCTGCGAGGAGGGAGTCGAAGCCGATGCCGACGATGATGGGGCTTCCGCACTCATAACAAATTACCGGTTTATTGCTTGGCGCGGTGGTGATCCCGGCGAAATTGTCATCACGGCGGTGAGGCCCGAGAGCAACGTTTCGTCACTGTTGTCGACATCGGCCCAGATCCGTACCTGCTGCGTCACTGGCTGGACGACGGGATCAACGAACACAATTTTACCGACCGCAGCCGCAGTCCGCTTGCCCGCATGGACTTCCGGTTCCACCGTGACCGCTGTTCCAGGAACGACGAATCTGCGATCCGCGACATCCAGGAATCCTTCCACGCGCAGCCGTCGTGTGTTAACGAGTTCCAAAACGGCCTCGCCCTGTCGCACCGCTTCGCCCTTGTGCTTCAAGACCTTGTTCACTGTTCCGGAAAATGGTGCGACGACGTAAAACGTATTCAAATGGGCAGCAGCTTCATCCCGCTTGAGAACTGCAATCGACTGCTTGTGTCTGGCTTGTTCGATTTGCAGCAGGCTGCGATCGAATTCGAGCTTTGCTCGCCGAACATCAGCGACGGAGATTGCACCTTTCGTCCGGCCGTTGACCTCGATCGCCTGTTCGTGTTCCAGACGAAACACGTCACTGGAAATCTCTGCATACCGCAGATCAACATCGTTTGCAGCTTCCTTTTCGGCCGCAGCCAGGGCAGCCCGGGCCAGATCATCCTCCAACAGGATTAACCGCTGACCCGACTCAACCAGATCCCCTTCGCGTGGCACCGTACGCAAGACGCCCGACTGGTTGCCGGACAGCGTGACCTGATCGGCCGGTTTGATTCGGCAACCCTTCAAGCGAATCGTGGATTGAACTTCGTCGTCACTCCAACTGAGCGACGGCGCAATAACCAAAAGAGAGAAGAGACACATGACAGCGATTTTCATCATTCGTTTCATCACTTCCTCCAACGTCCGCTTTCAGCGATGCGGCTGTTCGTATTCTTGATGCGGCGTCGTCCAGGGCGGATCTACAACCACAGGTATTTTTGAATGAACTCGATCACATCCCCGAACAGCACATATCCGACGCTGCTGCGGCCACAATGCAACTTGGCGCGAACTTCGGCACCAATTCGCCGCGTTTGATTCTGATCGTCACTCAGTGACGCCAGCACTTCGAATACGGGTTTATTCTCTTCAGAAGTGACCACGCGGGTTCCCACTTCTTTTAACGATGCCCGATAGGTACGCTCCGGCGATGTGACCAGCATGAACTCAATCGGCAGTGGTTCGGTTGCTTCCGCTTGAGCTTTAAAGAGATGCCCGGTCCGGTGTTCGTCGACCTGCAATTCGAGTTGCCACGGACCGGTATCGTCCATCACTTCCAGCAGGATCTCACCTCGTCGAACTGGCCGGTGCCGCAACAACTGATCAACTTCGAAGGTCGAGACCACTCCCGCGATTGGCGAGGTGACGTTGAGTCGTCGTTCTCGCTCCTGAAGAACATCCACCTTACGTTCCAGTCCCCGCAATTCAACGAGCGTTTTTGCCAGTTCCCCTTCGACCCGGTTTCCACGTTCGCCCGTTGGACTCCGGATGATCTCGTCACGCTCCGCCAGCAGCGCGGAAATCAGCTTCCGCTTCTCATCACGCTGACTTTCTGTGGCGATCACCTCGGAGCGAAGTTCATTGTTCCGCAGTCGGACGAGTAGATCTCCTGCGTTGACACGAGCACCGCTCGCAACGAGGACTTCGATGACTTCACCATCATAAGGGACAAACACTTCGCGTCGCTCGACGGGCATTAACCGCCCTTCCCCTTCGACGCGAAAATCGATCTTCACGAAGGCCAGTACGCAGGTCACGATGGCAATAACCGCGAACGCGGCCAAAGTCTTCAGAAGTTTTTTGCCATGCATTCCGTTGATGACGTTTCCCATCGCCCGCCACAGTGGCAGCAGAAAAACGGTCTGATACGTCTGTGCGTTGTGGAGCGCGGCGGCCGTGTACGCGATCATCAGATCGAGTCGCTCGTTCAATTCGCGAGAGGGTTCACTGACGGCAAACTGTTCCAGCAGCAAGCAGCCAATGACGGGGCCAGGCCCAGGCGATCTGTCGTCCGTTGATTCGGGGGGAACGAGAGGTGTCGGGGCGCGCAGCGGCAGAACGTAAACCATCCGCGCCCCCGATTCCTATACGAAATCTGTCAGGCGATCCTTGACTTGTGGTGCGAAGGAATCGGTGATTCCCGTGTATTTCACGGCGACTCCCGATTTGATGACTTCGCGTGACAAGCGGACCATCGACTTCACCAGATTGGCCCGTCGATGAATTGTCTCCTGACCGCTGACAAATTCGGCTTCGATTTTTTTCCCGCGTTGCAGGATGACGCTGACGCGGTCGCAACCCACCAGCAGTCGGCCATCGTTCGCTGCGACGGCGGCCACGTCCCGGACCTGCAGGCTGCGTTGCAGTTGCAGTCCATACCGTGCAATGTCGTTATCAAAATTGGTGGTGACAGGTGTCGAGGCTCGCGCGTGTCCCCGCTCCAGCGACATTGACGCATACCCCGCCATCTGCTCGACGAATTGCAGGTAGCCGGCACGGGCCGCGGCAGGAACATCCGGACGTTGAAAGATTTCCACGACCCCTTTGCAGCCACCATTCGCCCACAATGGCGCCAACACCAGCAGGTGCCGTGAAGGAAATGTCACCTCGGGTTCGTCATCCGTATGCGTGGTGCGAGTCTCGCCATCCGACACAACTTTCCCCAGCACGCGCTGGTGGAATTGCTGGATCTCGGCCGAATCCCGCAGTCCCGTCTCCTTCAGTCGAGCCTCGCAGCAGAGTTGAAGCTTGCCATTATCAAGCAGCCAGACGGCCCCTCCCTGTGCTGCGACAGCAGAGACAACTTTGTCTAGAAACGGCGGAAAGAAATCTTGCGGTGGCAATCCCGTACCAGCGAGCTGCTCGATTTCCCGGGCGAGATTCTGGACGCGTTGCTGCAGTGAATCTGGCTTTGGTGCGGAATTGGTTGGTGGGGCAGGCATTGATTTAGTTTTCTGTCAGTTCGAGGCACGGGTCCATACCCATCTGTCGATAGGTGATGGCACGCTGTTTTTCATGCCTCAGCAAATCTCGTCGTTGCTTCGTGTAGAGCTTTTCCAGGGAATCTTGAGTTCTTCGAAAAAATGGCAGCCAGGTACGAGCCGAAATCTCACCGTCCTTGCCAGGTCGTGCCTGACGTTGACGACGAGTGACCAGATCTGGCGGCAGGCAGTGGAACAGTTCATCCTCCAGCGAGAGGAAGTATTGAAATGATCCGGGATCTCCCTGTCTCGCCGCTCGCCCGATCAGTTGGCGATCAATTCTAGCAGACGTATGCATCTCTGTGGCAATCACATGCAGGCCGCCCAGCTGTCGAACCTCTTCCGCCAGCCGAATATCTGTCCCACGTCCCGCCATGTTGGTGGCGATTGTAATCATACCTGCATTACCAGCCTGGCTGATCAGTTCCGCTTCTTGCGCGTGCAGGTAAGCATTCAGGATCTG
>CAIWEX010001137.1 GCA_903911795.1 uncultured Schlesneria sp. | reverse complement strand
TTGAGAATCAATCACCTCGCCGACGTTCCATCGATAGACATGTGGCTGGCCCGGTAAGTAGTAGGCGAATTCACTGACAGGAGCACGCGAAGTTGCCGCAACCAGCAAAACCTCGCCAGTGGAATCCAATTTCCCGAGTTTTTCGGCAATGAGTCGTGATGCCGTTTTCCAGCCTCGCAATCGACCAGTCGGATCAAGACGGGTTCCTGCAAACTCTGATGATGGCAGGACGAATGGGACAACCGCCACGGCAATCGCCATTGCTCCCCCGAGGCAAACCGCTGGAAACATTGCTGCGCGACATTGATCCAGGCGTGCAGACAACGTGATCTCACCGCATTTCCATGCCGCCATCGTCACCACGCAAGTCAGATGCAGTGCCGCTGGCCAGTTTGGCTGGACCCGCTGTACCAAGCTTAGCACGGTGATCGCAACAAATGGAATGCCACCAAAACAGACGAGGAATCGTTCGCGATCGCTTAGCCACTTATAGCGCATCATCAGGACGATTGTGACCATCCCCATCAGTCCGAAGATCAGTGGGGACAGTATTCCGAACTGCGAACATAGGAATTCCACACACCAAGTCATGTGCCGTAGCATCGAATGAGACTGCAGTGGAAAGTGGTCACGCGTATGCTCAACCGTGATCCAGGCGTGACGCGAATTCCAGATTGCGACTGGGATCAGGAACGCCAGACTGCCTGCGGCCCAGATCCAAATCCATGGGCGAATTAACTTCGAACGCTGTGAGGGTGTCGTGATGAGGAATAACGCCACCAGCGGAAACAGTCCCAGAGTTGTTTGCTTCGACAGCAGTCCAGCGCCTGTGGCCAGGATCGACGGAAGGACCCAAATCCGTGCTTCTGATTCGCCTTCCAGCATCCGCCACAGAAAGTACACCGCCAGTGTCCATGCGAACAAAAACGGAGCATCAATGGTCATCAACAGGCACAGGGCAGTTGATCCCGGTGTCACACCCGCAATCACCACTGACCATATTCCGGTACGATGCCCATACAGGCGTCGCCCCAACTCGTAGACGCCCCATAAACCAAGCGTTCCCAGGATCGTCGCGGGCAGTCGGACAGCAAACTCCGAAGTTCCCAGCAGCATTGTCGAAAATGCAATCAGCCCGGCGATCATCGGAGGCTTGCTGTAGTAGCTCCAGTCAAGTTGTCGGGACCAGTCCCAGTAATATGCTTCGTCCGGTATCAATTCCATCGGGCAGATCGATAGATACCAGATCCGCAGTATCATCAACCCCAGCAGTCCTGCAAGGAGACGCACACGCCCTGGATCGAAATAGACTCGTGACGCTTCGGGAGTCATCTCCGGCGTCACGCATGTTTCGATACCAGTCACCACGTTCGCCTTCACGACTCGAGTCAACCCAATCAACCAGCCCACCCACTGACTCAGGTTCTGATCACACCTGACAGCCAGGCCGAAACTGCACCACCGATGACGACAGGAATCCATGCCGCAAGGTCGGCCGGAACAATCTGACTCAGTCCAAGGAACTGGCATCCCTGAGTAATTCCAAAGAGAGATGCGAGAACAAAACCGCACAGAGCCGAATCGGCCACAATTCCAGGACTTTCACGTCGCACCATTAACGGGACGACAATTAGCACTGCAATCACATTCAACAGCGGTTGCATCAGCCTTGCATGAAAATGCAGGACCAATCGATGGACTGATACCAGGCCAAACGCCGGGCAGCGAATCCGTTGTAATAACTCTGTCGTAGACAACAGCGAGTAACTCGAACTGCGCTGGCACAGCTGATCACTGGTAACCGAAGACGCAACAAACACTTTTTGACCGTTTGAGGGGAGCCAGATCACTTTTTGACCACTCTCTGTCAGTCGTTTCCGCAGTTCCTCAGGAGTCGGCGTGACATCGCGCAGCAGCCACCCTGCAGGACGATCACCTTTCGCAGGAAGAAATTTTGCCGTAGGGGCTTCCAGAATCGTGATCTCATTGACGAGCGATGGAGCTGGCAGCACGAATGCGGCATTTTCAATGGTCCGGTTAGATAAACGGATTGATTGTCCGTCGATCGAGATTCGCGTGGAATGGTCCGTAAAAGATTCCACGTCATGTCGCGTTGCATCTCCACCACCACGAGTTTCATACGCGGCATGTGCGATCCGGGGAACGACAAATTCCTGATTCAGCGCCAGCAGCAGGTAGACCCCGGAACTGGCCAGGATCAACGGAGTCAGGACTCGGTACATCGGTATCCCGGCTGCCAGCAACGGATGCAGTTCGCCACTCCGCTGAAGCAGAACCAGCAGGACCATGAGTGAAATGATTGTCAGGGCCGGACCGGCACGATCAAGAAAAAAGACCGACTGGTACGCGTAACATTCGACGATCGATTGCATCAGCGCTGCCGTCCCGCGGTCGCCGTTCCTAGTCAGGAATTCATCGAGGTTTTCCAGCAAGTCGATGATGATCACCAGGCCAAACGTGGTGACGAAACACACCCCAAACGTGTGGAAAAAACTGCGCAGCAAGTAGCGATCAAATGTCATGAGGTTCCGCACCGCGGCGAATGCGATTCTGATGGCGACACGATCCCGTGTTCAACCCGCGACAGGACTCGTTGGCGGGGGCGGATTTAAGTTCAATTTGCCAAGTCGGTCAAGAGGGCTGTCACGACACAACTGATTCTCAAATTAGACAATTCTGTCTACTTGTCTACTTTTTTGGCCTTGACCGGTTTTTCAGGATCAATAAGCTCCCTCAAACTGCGGATCGGCAGAAATTGACGGTTTCAGATTGTGACCGCGGTTGTTCCAGGGAAGGAGCACTCATGAAACGCTGGTTGGCGAAGCTGACGATTGGGACGTACCTGACAGCATTGGCGCTGGGCATTGGTTCCCATGCGATGAACTTTGGTACGGGGGCTCATCCGGCCATGTACTATTTCATCTGGGACATGTTTTGTGGATGGTCAGCCCACGAAGTTCGGTACCACATCGTTGGAGAGGGCGAAAGCGGTCAGCATTACAGGCTTTCCCCTGCCCCCTGGTCAACGTTCGCTCCTTACGGAGATCTGGAACGAGCCCAGTACGATGCGTTGGGGAATTCGTACATCAAGATTGCGATGAACACGTTACGGCACACGGACCATGAGCCGATCGCCCGAATTTTCGTGATCGAAGAGGCCTGGCCGAAGAAATACAACTTGCCAGAGAACCTGTGGGCGGCGCGGTTTGATGAACCGAAAGATGCCCACAGTTACTTTCACCTGAAATCGATTTATGACGGTGAAGGGGGACTCATTCAATTCAACCCCGATTACGTCACCACGTTGCAACAACTGGCAATTACGAACAATCCCCGGCTGCGAGCCGATTCACTGCGTGGCCGACCGTTCTTTGCAGTCGACCCGGCACATCGCGGGGCTTACCTGATGGAACCGCAATCCGTGTCGCCGCCCGAAAGTTCCGGCAGCAACGAACCTCAGTGGAACCGCCCCAGTGCCAACTGATGGTGAATCCCAATAGAGTTGGTCGTGACGCAAGTAGATAGCTTTCAATATTCGGCGAGGGACAGATGTTCCCGCCACGAGCCGACATCACATCCGGCAGGGAGGCCGAGGCATGACAGTTGAAACCGAACGATTCTCCAAGCGACTCGACAATTTCTTCTTCGCCCCCGAAGTTCCCTACGGACTAGCATTACTGCGAATTGCCTTTCCGATCGTACTGATGGGAATGGTCCTGCCACGCTGGCACGTTGCACGCGAACTTTATTCCACGGACGGTGCCCCCGCGCAACTTTCTGTCGGCTATGGCTATATGGACATACTGCCCGAATTCTCGGGAACGATTGCAGTCGCCCTTTACGCTATCATGATCTTCGCGCTGATCTGCACTTCGATCGGATGGTGCACTCGACCATCCCTGATCATCTCGGCCGTCTTGTTCACTTACTTTACGATGATGGACTATGTCAGCTCGATGACGAAGTACACCGTCATCGCAACTCATCTCCTGACGATCTTGTCTCTCTCGCAATGCGGTTCTCTCTGGTCAGTAGATTCATGGCTTGCCGGACGGAAACGTCAGTCGTGGCCGGGTGAACCTTCGATTGCCTACGAAAAGTTCCCCGCCTGGCCAAGACGCCTGATTCAGCTCTTCATCGGGGTTGTCTACTTTGGCGCTGCAATTACCAAGATGCATACTCCCCTGTTCTTTACTGGTGACATGCTCCAGTACTGGATGCAGACGCACATCAACTTCAAGCACCCCATCGGTGAATACATCAGCCTGTATCCAATTCTGCTAGTGGCGTTTGCCTATGTGACGATCGTCTGGGAAATCATGTTCATTTTCCTGTGCTGGAAGGGAAGTTGGCGATTGCTGATCCTGCCTGTCGGGATTCTGTTTCACTTTATGACGACGCTGACACTCGGGCTGTTGATGTTTCCGATGGTCTGCTACTGCACCTATCTTTCGTTCATGGACGAGGATGACTATCGCCAGATCGCAGCCGGTTTCCGTCGAGTTTGTCGACGATCTGCCTGGATGAAGTCAGCCATGACGCACGTCACCGCCTGGCGGGAACGAATCGGCAATCCCGTGGGATGGCAAACAAACGCCCGAGCGGCATTCGTGTTTTCGATGGCACTCTTCGCCGTCGCGAATGTGGAAGTAGAACACTGGCTGGATCTGTATGGTGAGCGTCGCGCTGAAGGGAAATACACCCTGACACAGATCGAACCCGACGAAGTCGCGAAGCTGATGGCACCGACTGAACCCTTCCGCGTGAAAGATCGGTTCCTGGCCGTTGACACGGGTACGATTCTGGTCGGTGATCGACTGGCAAACCGCCGGACTCAATTCCGTCAGGGCGAAACGGTCATCGCTCAATGCAATCTGATTCCACCACACGAAGACATGTACGTGGAATTCAAACTGCACGACAGTGAGAATCGGATCGTCAGTCGTCAGGGAAACATTGCCACTCGAGAACTCTTTCGGACGAATTTCAATTATACATTGACAGATAGTACTCCCACGGGGGAATACACCCTCGTCGTGGAGACGGCAGGCCAACCTGTCCTTCGCAAGAAGTTTCTGGTTCAAGATAAGCATGGGCGCGCGGCAGCCAATTAGTCTGCCCGTCATCCGCGACTTTTCGACAGGCCACTGAGTTCAACTCAGTGGCCTGTTGATTTTTGCATGCCGAATGATTGTCATGTCGATGGTTTAACGAGTGAGAGTTTCTCGATGTCGGTACATGACAATCAGCCGTTGTCGCCTGTGAAATCAGGGCTCGAAACCGAACGACCCCGGCGATATGCTGGGGTTTGTTCGTTTTCAGTGGGATGCAATAGGCAAGTTTTTCAGTGGCTGTCAGCAGCCGGGAGCGCGACCGATGGGGGAACTCTCCAAAAGTTCACGACGAAAGACAGTCGGCATGCAACTGTTGACGGTCTCCTTGCTCTTCGTGAGCCTGAGCTTGCTTATTTCGTCATGCTCACACCGCAAGGCCATTGAGGCTACTATCAAAGAAATGGAGGAACAGAACAGGGTGTTGAGAGATCGCTTGCAGCGATTGGAGGAGGCCGCGACACGGAAGCTGAAAGAGGACGCCGTTCACGGTCCCGAGAAGTCGAACTAACCATACTGTTCATCCCCAAACGATCAGCAAGCCCGCTGCGGACGGCGGCACGGGAGCCGCTTTTCGTGTTCCATTCACTCGACGTCCTGGATCGCCGTCTCCATCCATCAACTAGGTTGCTTAACTCTTAACTCTCCACCCCTAAAGTTGCCGGTCACTACCCGACGACAGGGGCGAGCTAATACCACGTAAAAACAGTCGAAAAGAGGTCAGTGACTGACTGCCCGTTGATTGCGTGGTAGAGTTGCGAAGGAGAATCGAGCGGTATGAACGTAAGCATCAGCTTCCCACCGAGATTGAAACGACCTTGCGTCGGCGGGAGGCTGCCGTTGGCAAGGACGTGGCAACGTTTGTTCAGGAAGTCGTCTCTGAACGGCTAGCCGAAATGGCATCCGTTGGGACGGGAGCAACGTCCCACGTGGAATTCGCGGCTAAAGTGCGCGAAATCATTCACTTGCATCCAGTATCGAATGGATCTGTCGACGACAGCCGGGAGTCGATCTACGCAGGACGCGGTGACTGAGGATTCTCGTTGATACGAAAGGTCGTTGCTAGTTAGTGACCATCCGTCGAATCTCCCAACCACTTCTGCAGCGCCTCACACAACTGGTCGATTTCGGCAGACGTGTTGTACAGGTGGCATGAAACACGCAGGTACCGGTGCCCGTGGCATTCGGTGACCAGGATCTCTATCTGATAGATCGGAAGAGCACACG